>JAISEW010000200.1 GCA_031263945.1 Gracilibacteraceae bacterium
AAAACTGAAGTTCCCGAAGCGGCAGAAAAAATATCATATGGGATGCCCACATTTTATCTGAATGGAAATTTAGTTCATTTTGCGGCATTTAAGGATCATTATGGTTTTTTCCCAAGCCCGTCGGGAATTGACGCATTTGAAAAAGAACTTGCACCCTATCGCAGTGGAAAAGGAACCTTGAGATTTCCAATTGATAAACCTATTCCTTGGGATTTAATTCAAAAGGTTGTACAATTTAGGGTAAAGGAAGTAAAAAAATAATAACAGGACTGTTTACGCTTCGCCGCCAGGCAGCTCGGGGTCCTACTTTTCCTGCAAACGCCGCAGCGCTTTTGATATGCCGTCCCGGTTTTTCGCCAGCTTCATGAATTTTGGCAAATGGTCCGACTGGGTCTTTTTTCCAATAAACCTCTTGTCAGACGTCTCCCGCAAATCCGCTTCAATATAATTGATCAGGTATTGCAGATGTTCGCGGTTCAGCGCCCAAATCGGCTTGCCGTCAAACGTGGTTCGATAATACAAAGGATAGCCTGTGTTAGGGTCGACGCCGTCCGGATCGGTGCTGGAGATGATCCCGGTCAGCCGTCTTTTCAGCCGGACCGGCGCGGCCGCGATCTCGCCGCATCGGGGGCATTTTATGTTCAAAACCTTGAACTGTTGTTTTTCTTTGGGAACATCCTCACGGAAAAAACGGCCGCAGCCTTTGCAGCTTGCCTCCGCGGCGCATTCCTTCCTCTCAAAGCGCTGGGACTGCCTTTCCCCGCAGCCGGTACACTTGAAAACGCAGCTGTCGTTCTCCTCTTTCACTATGCCCATCTTCCCGCATTTAGGACAGACGACACAGATCCCTTGCGCGCACAGGGAGAACATCGAGTAAGTCCAGTACGGTTTGTCGGTATATCGTTTCACGGCTCGCCTTTCACTCATTCCGCCGCCACAAAGGCCAGATTCATATCGACGTCGCCGCGGATCCCGGCTATTTTTCCCGCGTCGCTGTACTGCCACAGGGAAAATTTATACGGGAAAAACGGGGCGTCGTAATATTGAGCGATCCATTTATCGTAGTTTTCGAGGCGGGGCATTTCCATTTCATGGATAAACCAGCCCGGATTCGCGTAGACCATCGGCGTATAGCCGGCGGCGGCGACGCGCTCGCAAAAGGCTATCGCGTTATCGGTCACTTGGGTCTTCCCCAGATAAGCGGCGCGGGAATTCACCCCGGCGATTTCCTCAAAATCATACACGATGGGAAACGTCACGTTATGTCCCGCGATAGCTTCCAGGACGAAGTCGGCTTCTTCCACGGCTTCGGCGGGGTCCATCGCCTGGGAAAAAAAGTAAATTCCTATGTTGAGACCGGCCCGCGCGGCGCCGGCGATATATTCGTCGAACCGCTCGTCGCGCACCAGCGCGCCGCTGCCGTACCCGCGGTAGCCCGCGCGGATCATGACAAACTCCACGCCGTCGCCGGCCACGGCGTCCCAATCTATGTCCTCCTGATAAAACGAAACGTCGATGCCGAACATGGAGCGGATCCCGGCGGCCTCGTCTGCGTAAACGGGACGGGAGGCGGAGCGGGTCAGCCTCCCCCAGTCATAGCCGTTTTTTTGCAGATCCGGGTCGATATCCGCGTAATAGATCACCCCGGCGCGTTTATAGACGATTTTATCCGGAAAAAGCAAATTGAGAAATTCGGTGTTCAGGTAAAAATCCTGAGCGTATTTTTTCAGCGTTTCCGCGCTGACCAGCTCCACGAAGTCTTCCTCCCGGGGATCAAAGGCCGCGTCCAGCAACGGAGGCCTCTCCGCCGCCGGCTCGCCGCCAGCGCCGGGCCAATGCGCGATCAGCCAGCCCTGCCCCACGAGGAGCAAGGCGATCCCGGCGATGATGATCAAACAAAGCCGTCTGACGCCGGTCACGGCGCGGCGGCCTCTCCCGCTTCAGCGTCAGGCGCGGTTTCCTCGGCGGAAGTCTCGGTCTCGTCAGGGGAGAACGTGATCTCCTCGACCGGGAGCGCGGCGTCTTCCTCAGAAGAGGGCGGAGCCATGCCGTCGCCGTACTCGATCCGCGCGTTTTCCCGCAAATTGGTGTAATAGGCCATTATACGCAACTGTTCGATATTGTCCTCCAGCACGCCCTGTTTGGCCGGCTGGTGATCCTGCACATAGATGATATGATAACCGAAACGGGACTGCACCGGTTCCGCGCTGACGACGCCCACTTCCTGGCTGAAAGCGGCGTCCTCAAATTCCGTCACCATCTGCCCGCGGCCGAAAGAACCCACGTTCCCGCCGTCCGCCGCGCTGCCCGTGTCGATAGACTCTTTCCGCGCCGTCTCCGCGAAGGTCTCCAGATCGGCCCCCTGCAAATCGGCGGCCAGCTGATAAGCCTTCGCCTCGTCCTCCAGGTCTATCAGAATATGGCTGGCGGTCACCGTCTCCGGCGTATCGTAGGCGGCGGCGTTATCGTCAAAATACTGCTGCAGGACTTCCGGCGCGACAGCGCCCTCATCCTGACTGATATTCTGCTGAAAAGCCACGAGCGTGCGCATCTTCTCATCCGTGCGATGATTGGCCAGCAGCCAGTCGTCGTAGGTCGGAAAACCCAGCGTGGTGATCTGCGTCTTCAGCTGATCCAGTTCGCCGTCCACCTCCGGCGTCTGCAGATCCCAATTCTTCTCCTCGGCGAGCTGACGCAGAAGCTCGTCTTGGATCAGCGTCTCCAGGATGCTTTGTTTCAGCTGCTCCTTGTCCACGCCCTCCCAGTCGTAACCAAGCTGTTCATAAGAAGTTTGATAAAACGAGTAAAAATCGTCATAATCCTGCATCGGCACGGCCTGGTCGTTGACTTTCACCGCGAAGGACGCGGGAGCGGAAGAACAGGCGGCCAGCAAAACCAGCGATACCAAAGCGGCCAGTAAGCGTTTTTTCATAGGGAAAGTTCTCCTTAAACTATTTCCTCCTCCCGTCATTCCGGCTTTATGCCGGAATCCATCCCTGTTTCCTATTTTTGGATTCCGGACGGGGTCCGGAATGACGGCGGGGGACTGGCTATTTATTTTTTCACAGTTCCAAGTATCTTTTCTCCGTAGTACTCGGCGGAAGCGCCCAATTCCTCCTCGATCCGGAGCAGTTCATTGTATTTGGCCAGCCGGTCCGTGCGGGCCGGAGCGCCGGTCTTGATCTGGCCGGCGTTCGTGGCTACGGCGGCGTGGGCGAGCGAGACGTCGGCTGTTTCACCGGAGCGGTGGGAGATAACATTGCCAAAACCGGCTTTTTTCGCCGTCTCGATCGCGTCCAGCGTCTCCGTCAAAGTGCCGATCTGATTCAGCTTTATGAGGATGGCGTTGGCGCATCCTTCTCTGACCCCGCGGATAAGGCGCTCCGTATTGGTGACGAAAAGGTCGTCGCCCACCAGCTGGATCTTGCCGCCGAGTTTTTGCGTGAGTTTTTTCCAGCCGGCCCAATCTTCCTCGGCCAAACCGTCTTCAATGCTAATTATTGGGAATTTTCGGCAAATAGCGGCGTAATAGTCGATCATCTCTGCGGCGGTCTTGGTCAGACCTTCCCCGGCCAGCACATACTTGCCGTCGTGATAAAGCTCGGTCGCCGCGACGTCCAAAGCGAGGAAAACCTCTTTGCCCGGTTTGTAGCCCGCTTTTTCGATCGCATCCACGATAACGGCCAGCGCTTCCGCGTTGGAGGAGAGATTCGGGGCGAAACCGCCCTCGTCGCCGACCGACGTGGCGAGACCTTTATCCCGCAGCACTTCTTTCAGATGGTGATAGATCTCCGCGCCGGCGCGCAGGGCCTCGCTGAAACTGGCCGCTCCCACCGGCATCACCATAAATTCCTGTATATCCACGTTGTTATCCGCGTGTTTGCCGCCGTTCAGGATGTTCATCATCGGCACGGGCATCGTCTTGGCGTTCACGCCGCCGATATACTGGTAAAACGGCAGGCCGACGTATTGAGCCGCCGCCTTGGCCGCGGCCAGCGATACGCCCAGGATGGCGTTGGCGCCCAGTTTTTCTTTGTTGGGTGTGCCGTCCAGTTCGTTCAGCTTGGCGTCCAGAGCGGGCTGGTCGAAAGCGCTCACGCCGATGAGTTCCGGCGCGATGATCTCATTTACGTTGGCGACCGCTTTCAGTACGCCTTTGCCGCCGTAGCGGCTCTTGTCGCCGTCCCGCAGCTCTACCGCCTCAAAAGCGCCGGTCGAGGCTCCGGAAGGCACGGCTGCTCTGCCAAAGGAGCCGTCGCTGAGAACGACATCCGCCTCTACGGTGGGATTGCCGCGGGAATCAAGGATCTCCCGCGCCGTGACCTGGTCAATTACTGACATTTGCTGCACTTCCTTTCATCGCGCGATCAAACTCCGGCCGCTCATGGCGTCCGGCTGGCGCATTCCTAATATTTCCAGCACTGTGGGGGCAATATCCGCCAGAGCGCCGTCCTGGCGAAGCGTGGCGCCGCGCCAGGTATCCGAGACCAAAACAAAGGGCACGGGATTGGTGGTGTGGGCGGTGAAAGGCTCTCCGGTCTCCGGGTCGATCATTTGTTCCGCGTTGCCGTGATCGGCGGTGACGAGCATCGCGCCCCCGCGCGCCCGCACGGCGGGCCAAAGGCGAGCCAGGCATTCGTCCGCGGTTTCCACCGCCCGGACCGCCGCGGCCATCACCCCCGTATGCCCAACCATATCCGGATTGGCAAAATTTATGACGACGACCGGGTAACGGTCTTTTTCCAGCACGGCCAGCGCCGCGTCCGTCACCGCGCGGGCGCTCATCTCCGGCTGCAGATCGTAAGTCGCCACCCGGGGCGAAGGGATGAGGATCCGGTCTTCCCTCGCTTCCGGCTCTTCGCGCCCGCCGTTGAAAAAGAAGGTCACATGAGCGTATTTTTCCGTTTCCGCCAGCCGCAGCTGGGGCATTCCGGCCGCGGCCAGCACTCGGCCCAGCGTGTCCGGCAGGTCTTCCGGCGGGAAAGCCACCGGCAAACCAAAACCGGCGTCATATTCCGTCAGGCAGGTCAGGTTGAGACGCGGGAAAGCCGGCCGGGCAAAACCGCTGAAATCCGGCTGTGTCAAGGCGGCGACGATCTCCCGCATCCGGTCGGCGCGGAAATTAAAACAAATCACGCTGTCCCCGTCCCGCATGATGCCGTCCGCCGGGCCGCCGCCCGTCAGCCGCACCGGGGCCAGAAACTCGTCCCCGGCGCCGGCGGCGTAAGAGCTTTCGACCGCCCGCCGCGCGTCAGGCGCCTCCTCCCCTTCCCCGGCCGTATATAATTGGTAAGCTTTATACACGCGATCCCAGCGTTTATCGCGGTCCATCGCGTAATAACGCCCGCAGAGCGTGGACAAACGCCCCCGGCCCAGCGCGCGCAGCTGCGCCGCCAGAGCGGTCAAAAAAGGCAGGGCGCTCCGCGGCAGCGTATCCCGGCCGTCCAGGATCGCGTGGACGTGGATATTTTCCGCGCCCCGCGCCGCGGCGAGACGCAGGAGGGCGTAAAGATGCGCATTAGAGGAATGGACGCCCCCGTCCGACAAAAGCCCGAGCAGATGCAGGGCGCCGCCGGCCGCTTTATCCACAGCCGCGGTCAGGACGCTGTTTTGCTGCAGAGAACCATCGGCTATGGCGCGGTCGATCCGCGTCAGCTCCTGATAAACGACGCGGCCGGCCCCGATATTCAGGTGTCCGACCTCGGAGTTTCCCATCTGGCCCTCCGGCAGGCCCACCGCCAATCCGGAGGCCTGCAGCAGGGTATGGGGATAAGCCCCCCAAAGTCTGTCCCAGGTCTCCATCCGCGCCGCGCGGATGGCGTTGCCTCGCGCGTTCTCCGACGAACCAAACCCGTCCAGGATGATCAGCAGCAGCGGTTTCACGCCGCCCCCGCCGCCCGGCGGATCAATTCGGCAAACTCCGCCGCTTTCAGGCTGGCGCCGCCGACCAAAGCGCCGTCTATATCTCCGGTCCCCAGCAGCTCGGCGATATTGTCCGCCTTGACGCTGCCGCCATAAAGGATATACGTCTCCCCGGCCGCCGCGCCGGCGAAGCCGGCTATCGTCCCCCGGACGACCGCGCAGATCTCCTGCGCGTCGGCGGCCGTCGCCACCCGGCCCGTGCCGATAGCCCAGATCGGCTCATAGGCCACGGTCACGCGGCTCATGGCGGCCGGGTCGAGACCGGCCAGGGCTTTTTCCACCTGGGCGCGCACATGCGGGGCGGCGCGGCCCGCCTCGCGGACAGCCAGAGTCTCGCCGACGCAGACGATGGGCCGCAGCCCCGTTTCCAGCGCCAGCCGCGTTTTGCGCCGGACGGTCTCATCCGTTTCCCCGAGGATCTCCCGCCGCTCGGAATGACCGATTATCACCGCCGAACAGCCGGCGTCCACAATCATATCCGGGGATATTTCACCTGTATAAGCTCCGCTCCGCTCATAAAACATGTTCTGAGCGCCGACGGCGACGGGCGTGTCCCGAAAGATCTCTGCCAGCGCGGCCAGACAGGTGAAAGGAGCGCAGATCGCTATATCGGCGCCTTGAAGCTCCGGCGCCAGCGCCTTGAATTCACGGGCAAAGGCCAGCGCCTCCCCCGTGACTTTGTTCATTTTCCAGTTGCCCGCGATAAAAGGCCTGCGTTTTACCATATACCCCCCTATTTCAGGGCCGCGACGCCCGGCAGCGTCTTGCCCTCCAAAAACTCCAGCGACGCGCCGCCGCCTGTCGAAACATGCGTCATTTTATCCGCCAGGCCGGCTTTTTCCACCGCCGCTGCGGAATCCCCGCCGCCGACTATGGTCACGCCGGGGCAATCAGCCAACGCTTTGGCTATGGCGTTCGTCCCTCCGGCAAAAGCGTCCAGCTCAAAAACCCCCATCGGCCCGTTCCACAAAACGGTGCGCGCCGTCTTCACGGCGTCCGTGAAGATCCGGATGGTTTCCGGCCCTATATCCAGCGCCATCTCCTCCGGGCCGATCCCGGCGGCGTCCGTGACGCGCCGCGGCGAATCGGCGCTTATCTCCTCGGCGGCCACCACGTCCACGGGCAGGAGGATGGGCAGATTTTTCTCCGCGCCCTGTCTGAGGACGCCGGCGGCAAACTCCAGTCTTTCCTCGTCCAAAAGAGAGCGGCCGACGTTATAGCCCTTAGCCTTGAGGAACGTATAAGCCATCCCGCCGCCGATGATGAGAACATCCACCTTCGTCAGCAAATTTTCGACGACGGCGATCTTATCTTTGACTTTAGCCCCGCCGAGGATGGCCGCGAACGGGCGTTCCGGCGCGCTCAGCACGTTGCCCAGAAAACTCAGTTCTTTTTCCATGAGGAAACCGGCGTAGGCGGGAAGAAAGGCGGTGATGCCCTCCGTCGAGGCGTGAGCCCGATGCGCGCTGCCAAAAGCGTCGTTGATATAAATGTCGGCCAGAGAGGCCAGCTCGCGGGCAAAAGCCGGATCGTTTTTTTCCTCCTCCGGGTGAAAACGGAGATTTTCCAGGAGCAGCACCTCGCCGGGCTGCATAGCCGCCGCCAGTTCGGCTGTTTCCGCCCCGACGCAGTCCGGCGCCATGATCACAGGCAGACCGATCAGCCGTCCGAGCGCCGCCGCCGCGGGGGCGAGAGACAGTTTCAGCTCAAAGCCCTTGGGACGGCCGAGATGCGAGGCGAGAATGACTTTGGCCCCGTTTTCCCTGAGATAGCGGATAGTCGGCAGCGCCGCCCGTATCCGCGTTTCATCCGTGATGCGCATCGACGCGTCCATAGGCACATTGAAGTCCACACGGACAAAGACCCGTTTGCCTTTGACTTCAGCCTGTTTCATATCTGCCGCCATATTTATCCTCCTAATTTAGCTCGAATAAATTTAATTATAGCATACCGCCGCCGCTTTGTGTATGACACACGGGAATTTTGTCGGAAATTTGTCCGAAGAGTCTCGCAAAAGCCGCGATATTGTGATAGTGCATATCTGAGCGCATATTTTACGGAAGGGAGCGATTTTGCCTATGAGCGCCAGTATGAGTAAGCTTTGCGGCATAAAACAAGTGTCAAAAGGTGTACCTTTTGACACTTGTTTTATTGTTGTAAGAATATTTATGGTGTTCTTTATGTTATCAACAGGCAGACTATTTTGCAAGTATATATATTCAATTTGTGGTCGTTTTACATCTTTTTTGCAATTTGATTTTCCAAGATGCCGCTGTCAAAAGGTACACCTTTTGATAGCGGCGGACAGTTTGTTACATATGAATATTTATGGCATAAAGCTGAATGGCTCGACACGCGGCCAGCCAGCCCCGGTATAAATCAAAAAGGGTGAGGATCAGGAACGCATTAACTAAATTAAAGGTAAGGAGGTGCGAAAAGGCGAAAAATCATGGAATCGTCTAAGCATAAATAAGGGATTTATTGCCATTTCTAGAAACAGTAACATACGCATACGAGGAGGGAACGGATTCATGTTAAAAAAACTTACGCTGTTATTGCTCACCTGTACGCTGCTTATCACTTTTTCGCCGCCGCTTTTTGCCATGGAAACAGTTACCGTCGGATCGGGAACAAGCGCCTACACGCTTTCTGATGTGGTATCCACAGAAACGATCACTGTGCGCTTTATGGGCTTCCCTGATACAGTCACTTTATACCATGTAGCGGAAGGTTGTGCCCTGACTTACGGAGTACGGGATTTTCATGACGGCGTACTCAATATGGGTAATTATTACAGTGTCGGTCTGTCTTCGGATTTTGTTTTTGACCCGGATCCAATCCTCAAGCGGTCGGTT
>JAISEW010000222.1 GCA_031263945.1 Gracilibacteraceae bacterium
TCTGCTCACTGATCTGGCAGAATCGCGGCGGCGGGTGGAGGCGGCCGAAGAACGCGTCGCGGGTGAAGCGCGGGCGGCGGCGGCTCAGGCGGTCCGCTTGGCGGAAGAAGCGGAGGCGGCGGCGGCGCGGCGGGACGAAACCGTGCGCAAGGCCCGGGAGCAGGCGGCGGAAATCATTCGCGCCGCCCGTCAGGAAGCGGAAGAAGCCGTCAAAGAGATCAAAGCGGCGCGGAAAAAAGAGCGGGCGGCGCAGGAAGAAGCCGTGGCCCGTTCGCGCGCCAAGTTAAAACGCTATGCCCAGACGCTGGCGGACGGCGCCGCCGAGGGCAAGGAAGGCCCGCGCCCGGAGCAGATACGCCCGGGACTCGCGGTTTATCTGCCGAATCTGCGCCAGAGAGGGCAGATCATCGGCTGGGCTTCGGAGGGAGAAGCTTTGATCCAGGCCGGGGTGATGAAGCTGACGGTCCCGCTGCGGGAGATCCGCCTGACGGACGAGACGCGTTCGCCGGAGCATTTGCAGCGGACGATACGCGGGAGCATGGGCGCCGGGCTGGCTAAAGCCGTCACCTTGCGCAGCGAGATCGACCTCCGCGGCAAAATGGCCGAAGAAGCGCTGGAGTTGCTGGACAAGTATTTGGACGACGCCGTGCTGACCGGTATCCATCAGGTCGGCGTCATTCACGGCAAAGGCACCGGCGCCCTGCGCGGCGCCGTACACGCTTTTTTACGGAGACATCCCCACGCCGGCGCTTTTCGCTTGGGTGAATTCGGCGAAGGCGACACGGGCGTGACGATAATAGAATTAAAATAAGGCGGGTTGATTTGTGTGGCCTGAATGGAATAAAAATTATACGACTATTGCGATTTATGCTTTTTTAGTTATAGCGGCTGTGCTGGTTTTTTACCAGATCCTGGCGTTTGTACCGGTGCTGCTGAGCGCCGCCGGCAAGCTGATCCGGTTTTTAACACCGGTAATCTACGCTCTGATCCTGGCGTATTTGCTCAATCCGCTGGTGAAGGTCCAGGAAAAATTACTGGGCCATTTGTTTAAACAAAAACTTCCGCCCAAAACCAAACGGATGCTGTCCATCGCCGGCAGCTATGTCGTCGCGATCCTGCTGCTCATAGTTATGTTCGCCGTCCTCATCCCCCAGTTGGCGAACAGCCTGGGTCTCTTGGCCGGCAACGTCCCGCAGTATCTGGATCAGCTGTCCGCCGTTGTGGAAATGTTCAAGGAGCGTTTTCCCGATGTGAATCAGTATATCGACTCGCAGATAGACGCCGTCGCCGCGGAAACGCAGGAGATACTGACCAAAGCGCTCAACACTCTGACAAATTTTACCAATATATACAACGTGACCCGCCAGATCACCACAGGGCTCTTGCAGGTGGTCATCGGCTTTATCATTTCGGTGTACGTGCTGTTTAACAGGGATATTTTTGCCGCCCAGATCAAGAAGATAATTTTCGCTTTTCTGAGTAAAGGGGCCGGCGAACAGCTGCTGGCGGTCTTTAAGCGCGTGAACGATACTTTTTCCGGTTTCATCCTCGGCAAGATCCTCGATTCGGCGATAGTCGGAGTCCTCTGTTTTATCAGCATGTCGATATTGTCGCTGCCTTATCCGGTGCTGATCAGCGTGATCGTCGGCGTCACGAACGTCATCCCGTATTTCGGCCCTTTTATCGGCGCCATCCCCAGTATTTTTATCATCTTTATCGTCAATCCGGTGCAGGCGCTGTGGTTTTCGATTCTCATCCTCGTTTTGCAGCAATTGGACGGCAATGTCATCGGGCCGAAGATCCTGGGCAAAACGATGGGATTGAGCGCTTTTTGGGTCATCGTCGCTTTGCTGATTTTTGGCGGCTGGTTCCAGATCGTCGGCCTCATCATCGGGGTGCCGATCGTCTCTCTCCTTTTTTACGCCGGGCGCGCGCTGATAGACGGGCGGCTCGCGAAAAAAGGGCTGCCTGTCGCGGAGGAAGATTATATGAGCCGGGAAGCCGCGGACACGGATCGCGGGAAAGAGCAGGCGGAAAAATAAGCGCGGACGGAGGAGCGGCATGGAGTTTTTTGCGGATCTCTTTAACGGGATAGCCACCTCGTTTACGATGAATTTCATCAACGAGAGCCGCTATCTGATCATCCTGAACGGTCTGAAAATCACCTTTTCCCTCTCCGTCTGCGCCATCGGCCTCAGTTTGGCCCTGGCCTGCCTGACGAATTTTCTCCGCCGTTCCCGCTGGCGTTTCGCCCGCTGGGTCGCCGCGGTTTATGTCGACGTGATCCGCGGCACGCCGATGGTCGTGCAGCTGCTGATCATTTATTTTGTCGTTTTGCCAAATTTATCCAACTTCACGGTCGGCGTCATCGCTTTCGGGTTGAACAGCGGCGCCTACGCCTCGGAGATCATCCGGGCCGGCATCGAGTCCGTGGACCGCGGTCAGACCGAGGCCGGCCGCTCGCTGGGCCTCGGCGCCCGCGACACGATGATCCACATTATTTTTCCGCAGGCGATAAAAAATATCCTGCCGGCGCTGGCCAATGAGTTTATCGTTTTGATCAAAGAAACCTCTATCGTCGGCTACATCGGCATGATAGACCTGGCCAAAGCGGGCGACATCATCCGCAGCCGCACATATGCGCCGTATATGCCGCTCATCGGCGTCGCCGTCATTTACTACGTCATCATCAAAACTTTGACGACGCTGCTCGCGCGCTTCGAGCGCCGGCTGAAACGCATGGACCGGCAAAATTAGGGATATCCGCCTCCGCCGTCATTGGCGGGACTTGACAGTTTGCTTCTTGATGTGTATACTTGTGTTAACATTTAGATTGCAGGAGGTGTTGTTCTTGTTAGCGCAAGTGAAACCATGGGGCAACAGTCAAGGGGTCAGGATCTCTAAAAAGCTGCTTGATCGCGTCGGACTCCGGCTCAACGACAGCGTGGAGATTTTTGCGGAAAATGACGCCTTAGTCATAAAACCGCTAAAAGAAAAGCTCACGATTGAAAAGCTGTTCGAGAACTGGGACGGGACGCCTCCGGATAAACTGGCCGATTGGGAGCGGATGAAGCCTGCCGGCCGGGAACTGCTATGACTTTTAACCAAGGCGACATAATCAAATTTAATTTTGACCCGACGCTTGGCCATGAACAGGCCGGATATCGTCCCGCGCTGGTGGTGAGCAAAACAGTGTTCAACCGCAACACTGGACAGGTGATCGTCTGCCCGATAACAAGCAAAACAAAACCGTTTCCCACAAGAGTGGAACTCAGCGACGAAACGCAAACACAGGGGTTTATCATTTGCGACCACGTCAAAACAATTGACGTGGAGGCGCGAAACCCTAAATTCGTGGAATCTGTTCCCGAAATAACGCTTAAAAATGTTCTCGAAATCCTAAACGCTATTTTGTGACGTCCTCCGGATTTCTGGAGTCCGGCAAAATTATTAAAAAAATCCGATAAAACTAAGCCCAGCTGTCACACACCAGACAATGAAATACGCGTTTCCATGATTGAACATCTTGGCTCTCCTGTAAAGATAGACGGGCACTAACCATGAATTGCCCAAAGATGTTATGTCATAGCCCGCTTTTTCTATGT
>JAISEW010000089.1 GCA_031263945.1 Gracilibacteraceae bacterium
AAATGGTATGAAGATACGCTGGGCCTGAAAGCCAGCGGCACGGAGACCGTGGAGTCACAGAAGGTGACGACCGCTTTTCTGCCCTGCGGCGAAGGCGAGCTGGAACTGCTCGTGAGTACAGAGCCGGACGGCCCGATCGCCCGTTTTATTGAGAAAAACGGCGAGGGCATCCAGCATATTGCCCTGCGCGTCGACAGTATCGACGATGCTTTGGCGGCGCTGAAGGAAAAAGGCGTGCGTCTGATCGATCAGGAGCCGCGCCTTGGCGCCGGCGGCGCGCGCATCGCTTTCCTACATCCGAAAGCGACCGGCGGCGTACTCTTGGAACTGTGCGAAAGGAACTGAGGCGATGAATACAGCGGAAAAACTCGCTTTAATGTCGGAAAAAACCGCTCATATCCAGCAGGGCGGCGGGGCGAAAGCGATCGAAAAACAGCACAATATGGGTAAACAGACGGCCAGAGAGCGGATCCAGATGCTGCTGGACGAAGGCACTTTCATAGAGCTGGACACGTTTGTGGCCCACCGGAACCTTAATCTGCAGGGCAAGGACATCCCCGCCGACGGCGTGGTGACCGGCTACGGCAAGATCGACGGGCGGACCGTCTTTGTTTTCGCTCAGGATTTCACGGTGCAGGGCGGCGCCTTAGGGGAAATGCACGCCAAAAAGATCTGCAAGGCGCTGGACATGGCGGCTCAGGCCGGAGCGCCCCTCATCGGTCTCAACGATTCCGGCGGCGCGCGCATCCAGGAGGCGGTGGACGCCCTCTCCGGTTACGGGCAGATTTTTTACCGGAATTCCGTCTATTCTGGAAAAATTCCCCAAATATCGGTGATCATGGGCCCCTGCGCCGGCGGCGCGGTTTATTCCCCGGCGCTCACGGATTTCATCCTCATGGTGGAAAAAGAGAGCCAGATGTTCATCACCGGCCCCGCCGTGATCAAGGCCACGACCGGCGAGGAGATCACCGTGGAGGAACTGGGCGGCACGGACACGCATACCGCGACCTCGGGAGTGGCGCATTTGGCGGCGGCCGACGAGGCTTCGGCCCTGAAAGCCGTGCGGGATATCCTCTCCTATCTGCCCTCCAGCGCCAAAGAGAAACCGCCGGTCCTGCCCTATACCCCCGGCGACGAGATCCGGCCGGAGCTGGACGCTTTGATCCCCGACAGCGCCAGACACCCCTATGATATCCACGACGTGATCGACCAGATCTTTGACCCCGGCTCCTTCCTGGAGATCCAGCCCGTTTACGCCGACAATATCGTCGTCGGTTTCGCCCGCGTCGCCGGGCGCAGCGTGGGCATCATCGCCAATCAGCCTTACAGCATGGGCGGCTGCCTGGACGTGAACGCCTCGGATAAGGCTTCGCGGTTTATCCAGTGCTGCGACGCTTTTAACGTGCCGCTGGTCAACCTGGTGGACGTGCCGGGCTTTTTGCCGGGAGTGGATCAGGAATTCGCCGGCATCATCCGCCACGGGGCCAAACTCCTGTATGTCTACTCGGTGGCCCAAACGCCGAAGATCACGATCGTGCTGCGCAAGGCTTACGGCGGCTCTTACCTGGCCATGTGCTCCAAGGACCTGGGCGCGGACGTGCTGCTGGCCTGGCCGACGGCCGAGATAGCGGTCATGGGCGCCGACGGCGCCGTCAACGTGATCTACCGCAAGGAGATCGAGGCGGCGGCGGATAAGGCCGCCACCCGGGCTGAAAAAATCGAGGAATACGCTTCCCGTTACGAAACCCCTTATATCGCGGCGGAACGCGGTTTCGTCGATATGCTGATCCGTCCGGCCGACACCAGGCGCTATCTGATAGAGAGCCTGATCATGTTGGAAAATAAACCCAGACAGACCCAGATCCGCGGAAATATGCCGCTGTAGGAAGGGAGGCGGAAATGCGCATCTATTTTGACAGCGGGTAGACGCCGCCATCAGACCTGTACACTGAAAAATAATTTTTATTAAGGGGTAAGGCATGAATATTTTCACGTACGCGCTAATGTCATATGGACTGATGGCAGTGATCGCGCTGGCTGTGACTGCGGTCATCGTGGGCATTAGCAAGGTTACGGGCGGCAGCGCAAAGGAGGACGACGCGTAATGGGCGAATTCCTCTTGCAGCTTTTTCCGGGCATCGGCACATTTCTTGAGATGGAGACCAACGTCGCTATCGCCCGGATCGTCCTGATCCTCGCGGGATTCGCCCTGGCCTACCTGGGCTTTAAAGGGACACTGGAACCTCTGATCATGGTGCCGATGGGACTCGGGATGATCGCGGTCAACTGCGGTATGTTGTTCTTAGCGGACGGAGAGATCGGCAATATCATCATCTCCCCTTTGATTTCGGACAATGACGAACTCATGACGATCATGCAGATCAACTTTCTGCAGCCCATATACAATCTGACGTTCTCCAACGGTTTGATCGCCTGCCTGGTCTTCATGGGGATCGGCGCCCGCTGCGAAGTCAGCTTCATGCTGGCCAAGCCGTGGTCGTCAATGATCATCGCCATTTTCGCTGAGATGGGTACTTTTGTGGCTCTGGTACTCGGCGTGGCGGCGTTTGGCCTTCCTCCGGAACACGCGGCGGCGGTGGCGACGATCGGCGGCGCCGACGGCCCGATGGTATTGTTTGCCTCTCTGATGCTGGCTCCGGAACTGTTTGTGCCCATCGGCATCATCGCTTATTTGTACCTGAGTCTGTGCTACGGCGGCTATCCCTACATCATTAAGCTGATGATCCCGAAGAAATACCGGGGACTGGACATGATCGTGGAGGTGCCGGAAGTATCCCAGAAATCCAAGTTCCTTTTTATCGCCGTTATTTGTACGATACTCTGCCTGCTGCTGGCGGTGGCCGCTCCGCTGATCCTCTCTTTCTTCCTCGGCATGGCGGTCAAAGAGGCCAATATCGAAAAATATATCACCTTATGCGAAGACGGGCTGTCCTATTTCGCCACCTTCTTCCTGGGCCTCTTGCTGGGCGTGCTCTGCGAAGCGAGCACCATCCTCAACCCGACGGTGGTCGTCCTCCTGATCCTGGGTATTCTGGCCCTGGCTATTTCCGCGGTCGGCGGGATTTTGGGCGGCTGGCTGATGTATCTATGGCATAAACGCAAAGGTGAGGATTTCAATCCCACCATCGGCGTGGCCGGCGTATCCTGCGTGCCTACGACCGCCAAACTGGCTCAGCACGCCGCGCAGGACGAAAACCCCTTCGCCGTTATTTTACCCGTCGCCATGGGGGCGAATATTTCCGGTGTTATCACCTCGGCGATCGTCGCCGGCATATTCGTGGCGACTATCAGTATGGTTACTGGATAGCCGCGCGACCGCGCGAAGCGAAACAGAGAGCGCGGCTATCGGCAGGAACACGCCGCCATGAGAAAAACCGAAGGTGATAACTCGCGTATGGCGGCGATGTTCCAACGAGGTACAAGCAGCAGGAAACGCTGGACATTATACTTTACCCGGCATTCTTTGGATTCCGGAACAAGTCCGGAATGACGGGAGAAGAATGAACACGCCGCCATGAGAAAAACTGAAGGTGACAACTCGCGTATGGCGGCGATGTTCCAACGAGGATCCTATAAAAATTATTGGAGGTAAAAAATGGAAATCAAAGCGCGTGTGCCCGGTGCGGTGAAAGCCCTGAACTACAAGGTAGGCGACGAGGTCAAAACCCGTGACATCGTTTGCGTCCTGGAAGCGATGAAGATGGAACAGCCGGTGCCGACTCCCAAAGACGGCACGGTCAAAGAGATCAAAGTGGCCGTAGGCGACAAAGTGAAAGCCGGCGCCGTCCTCATGGTGATCGAGTGATCTGATTATTCCGTAAAATACGTCATTGGATAGGTGAGTTACAGCAAAACCCCCGGATCGCGCGAACGTTCGGGGGTTTTGCTGTAAGCTCTAAATTTTTTCGCGGCGGGTGAAACTATTTGCCCTTGTAAAACGGATATACATACAGGGACGGGAAAGGGGGGCGCGGTTGGACGATGAGCCGCGGCTGATAAGCAAAATACAGAAGAAAGGCGACCGGGCCGCCGCCGATACGCTTATCCGCCGGTACTATGATGAAATCTACCGCTATGTCCGCCGGCAAATCGCCGACAAGGACGCGGCTATGGATCTGACGCAGGAGGTTTTCCTCTCCGCGCTGAGGGCGGTTTCCCGCTTCGACGGCAAACAGGCGGGTTTTCGCACCTGGCTGTACAAAATCGCCACGGACAAGACCGTTGACTATTTTCGCAGCCGGGCGGTCCGGCGCCGCCGTGTTCTCGCCGCGGACGAACTGGAACTGCCGGACGAAGCGGACGCGGACTTTACCCGCCGCATAGAGCAAGCGGACTTGGCGGAGAGGGTGACGCGGTATGTGAACGCGCTTTCAGCGGAAACGCAGGCGGTTTTTCGGTTGAGATCCTACGGCGGGCACACGTTTGCGGAAATAGCGGCATTGCTGTCCGTGCCGGAATCCTCCGTGAAATCGAAGTATTACCGGCTGCTAAGAGCGCTGCGAAAGGAGTTTGGGAATGAATGGGATTGACCTCACGCCGGCGGAGAAAGAGCGGGCGATAGAAAATATCCTTGACCGGGGACTGCGAAAACCGCGCTCGTTTTGGGCCGCGCTTCGCGAGATCCGCCGGCTGCTCGGTTATCGCTTTGTTTTCTGGGATACGGCGCAAGCCCTTGTGTCGTCAGTGATAACGCTCGCGGGGGTGGCGCTGTTCATAGCGCTGTCCCCGGCGGCGCTCCGGCACACGGTATTGTTTGGCTGCTCGCCGCTGCTGTTCATGGTGGTCATGCTTTTTGCGGAAACCATGGAATGCGCGGGCGGACTGTATGAGCTGAAACTGACGTGCAGGTATACGATACGGCAGATAACGGCGCTGCGTATACTATGCTTTTCCTTGCTGGGCATCGCCTTTTGCGCCGGCGTTACGGCCTGTCAGGCGAAAAATATGCACGAAGTTTTACGCCTGTTTCCGCTGTCGCTTTGCGCCTTGTTCATTTGCGCCTTCATCAGCCTGTTTCTCATCCGGCGTTTGGCGGGAAAACAGACCTACGCCTTAGCCGCCGCGCTGTGGGCCGCCATCGCTTGCCTGCCCGCTTTCCTATTTGGTAAAAAATGGGAATCATTTCTGCTCGATCTGCCCGCCGTGGTCACGGCCGGCGCCGCCCTGCTGGCCGCCGCGCTTTTTCTGCTGGAAATCAAAAAGTTTACGCGCGCGAGACGCGAGGAGGCCGCTCCCTATGCTGTCGGTTAATCATGTCACGAAAAAATACGGCAAATTCACCGCGCTGGAAGATATCACACTGGAATTCGGCAGCGGCGTTTACGCTTTGCTCGCGCCGAACGGGGCCGGGAAAACCACACTGATCAAAATGCTGACGACGCTGATTTTTCCTACGTCCGGCGAGATCTTATGGAACGGGGACGAGATCGTGAAACTCGACGAGGAATACAGGGCGGCCGTCGGCTATCTGCCGCAGGATTTTGGCTACTACAGAAACCACACCCCCCGCGACTTCCTCATGTACCTCTCCGCGCTGAAGGGCCTGGACCGGGTGGCGGCCGGCCGGAAAACGGACGAGCTTTTAGAGCTTGTTTCCCTCGGCGAGGCGCGGAACAAGAAAATGCGGAAGTTTTCCGGCGGCATGATCCAGCGCGTCGGTATCGCGCAAGCCATGCTGAACGACCCGGAGATCCTCATACTGGACGAGCCGACGGCCGGGCTGGACCCCAAGGAGCGGGTGCGTTTTCGCAACCTCATTTCCTCGCTGTCCAAAGACAGGATCGTCATACTGTCCACGCATATCGTCTCGGACATCGAAACGATCGCCAGCCGCGTCGTCATGTTCAAAGACCATAAGCTGCTGTGCGACGATTCCCCGGCCAGCGTTTGCGCGGCGCTCAGTGGAAAAGTGTATGAGACGGATGATATCGCCGCCGTAAAAGAGCCGTGTTTGACGCTGACGGAGCGGCAGGAGGACGGGCGGACCGTTACGCGCTTTGCCTGTGAGCGTGACTGCGCCGGGGCGGCCAGGAGCGTTTCGCCAAATCTGGAGGACGTGTTTTTGTACATTTACCGCGACGTGGCGGCATGAGCGCGCGCCTGCTGCTCAACGAGCTGAAAAAGATAGGCCAGCCCCGGATCCTGCTGCTTATCGCCGTCATGGGCGCGCTGGTTTTTTTCGCTTTTATGCGCCCGTATATCGACAGCTTCAAGACCAATATGCTCAAACCCGGATTTTTCAACGCATACGGCGATTGGCAGAACGAGATGTTCGATTTGTACGGCGAAACGCTCTCGGCGGCGGAGCTGGCGGACTTTGATATCCCTGGCCGGAAGGCGGCGCTGGAAGCGGAAATAGACGCTATGATCGCGGCCGAACCGTTATTTGCCGATTATGGCGTCCACTCTTTCGCGGAGTATCAGGAGGATTATTACGCCGGCTACTCTCAGCGGCTGGCGGAGGCGGGCGCGGCTGAAAGGGATAAATTACAAGCGGATAATGCGGCTATCTATGACATGATGTTTGGGCCAGGCGAAAAATGGCGCGGATTATACGCGCTGGAGAGCTACTATGTGTATTTTCTCGACTACGACCGGAGCGGCGTCGACCTTGACGGCGGCGGCGTTCTGGGCATGACACTCTTTTCCGAGGATTCTCCGGTGTACAGCCCCGTCATCCACCGTGCCGAGCAGCTCTATATCGGTGCGGCGGAAAGGAATTTGACGCGCTACGGTCTGCACGAGACATTCAGCAATTACGCGGCGCTGGCGGGTCTGTTCGCCGTCCTTGCCGTTCTCCTGCTCACGTCCCCGCTCGTCATGACCGACCGCTGGCGCGGGATCCACTTGCTGCTCTACGCGTCCACCAAAGGCCGGGCGGTATTGAAGATCCAAGCCGCCGCCTGTCTGATCGCCGCGCTGCTCTTAGGTCTATTGACGGCGGCCGTGAGTTATGGGGCGTTTTTTGCCCTGACCGACGCGGGCAAATACTGGTCCGCCCATATAGGCGCGTTTGACCGCGCCGTCGTTCTTTACGACGTCACCTTCCGCAGCTATGTTCTCATACTCGGCGCGACGACCGTCAGCCTGTGCGCCGGATGCGCGGGCCTATCTTTCGTGCTGTCGCGGTTTTCCTCCGGCGCGGTCACGCTTATGCTCAAGGCGGTCCCGGTCGCGCTGGCTCTGGGTTTTGCCGCCTGGAACACGCTGGAGATGGCTCTGACAGACCAAAATATGATCTGCTATGGCGTCTACGCTGTTGGAAGAAATTTACATTCGCTTTTCCTGCGCGGCGTCGAGGCGCCGGAAGCCATCTTCGCGGGGGTCATGGCGTTTATCGGTCTGTTGGCGGCGGGCGCCGTCGCCGTGCGGGAGAAGCGCGCGGACATTGTGTAGACGGAAGGAGGAACGCGTATGCGGCTGTTGTTCAATGAGCTGAAAAAGATCATA
>JAISEW010000167.1 GCA_031263945.1 Gracilibacteraceae bacterium
GTCTGTTGCAAGGCGGCGGACGCGCACAGCAAGTGGTCGGGGCGGCGATAGGCCGCTGCTCGCTGTTTCCTGACCAGATCCGCGCTGAAGATCGGCGCGCCGTAATCGCCGTACAAAGCTTTGTCGCTCAATTCCCACAAGACTACCGGCTTCTCCGCGGCGGCGAACCCAGACACGTCTTCGGCCCGGCCGGTGACGATCACGTCAGCGCCGGCGGCATGAGGGGCGTAAGGCTGCCAAGGCGGAACGACGGTACAGGGCAATGGGTTTTCCGTTTCCGGGAAAACATACCCCTCCGCGTTTTGGGGGCGCGTGAGCACTGTGACTTTATGACCGGAAAGGGCGAGGGCGTGAAAAGTCCGGTAAAAAGCTTCGGCTTTGCCGTATTCATCCCAGGGAGGCGGCACGCAGGCGATGGTCAAGGGGTTCTTTCGCTGGCTGGCCGGCGCCGGTTCCAGGTTTCCCGCCGTGACGGGGACGTCGGGAGGGGGAAAAATAGAAAAAAACTGCCGCGGGGAGGGGAGGCAGTTCAGCTTCATGTAACTGAAATCCATACCGAAAAAGAATGCCGGATGATAGGCGCGAAACGACGCCCGGGCAGGGACGCCGTCGGAAAAGGCGTAAGGGTATTCCGGCGTAATCGCCAGTATTTGCTGGCGCGCCTTATTGGATAAAATTTCTATTAGCGTCCGGGCGTCTGCCGGAGCGACGCTTTCCAGCAAATCCGTGATGAGGATCAGATCATAGGCGGGCAGGGCATGAGGCGTGTCCAAAATCTCCGGGCCCGTCACCTGGCGGTATAAGCCCTCCGGTATGACTTGCGCGCCGGCCAGGAGGTCGACGCGGTCGATCAGTATGGGCTCATCCCGCCGCATCCGCTCCCGGCAGTCGGCGATCAGCCGGCCATAGGCGCAGCCGAAAGCGCTGATTTCCAGCACGCTTTTGGGGCGTTCCTGTAAAATGGCCTTTTCGACTAAGGCGGCTGCCTGAAAAAAACATGTCTCCAACTGCTGTCAAATCCTTTCAGCTGGTTTTTCGGCGAGATTATTTCTGTTTTCTACCATGCCAAACAGTATACTTGGTGCTTTAGGTTTGTGCGTGGTCATTTGGCAGTTTCCAACATTGTCCGCGTGAAACGCCAGGCGTCCGCGCACATCTGCCGCAGGCTCCGCCGCGTCCGCCAGCCTAATATTTTTTCAGCCTTGGCGGCGTCGGCGTAACAGACTGCTATGTCGCCGGCGCGGCGCGGCGCGATGACATAGGGAATAGGTCTTCCGCTCACCGCCGCAAAGGCGCTGACCAGTTCCAGCACGCTGTATCCCCGTCCGGTCCCTAAGTTGAAAGCTTCCGCTCCGGTATACCCGCGCAGGTAAGTCAAAGCGCTCACATGGCCCTGGGCCAGGTCCGCCACGTGCACGTAGTCCCGCACGGCGGCGCCGTCAGCGGTGTCGTAGTCGCCGCCGTACACGGTGAGCCGCGGCCTGCGGCCGGCGGCCACCTGGGCGATGCAGGGCAGCAGGTTGTTTGGCGTCCCCAGAGGGTCTTCGCCGATCAAACCGCTCTCATGGGCGCCGATGGGGTTGAAATATCGGAGCGAGGCGATGCGCCAGGCCGAGTCGGAGGCGTGAAGGTCCCGCAAAATCTGCTCAATCATTATTTTCGTCCGGCCGTAAGGGTTAACGGCGGACAGCGGATGATCTTCCCGGAAGGGAACCGGCCCTTCCGCGCCGTAGACGGTAGCGGAAGAGGAAAAGACCAGGGTTTTGCAGCCGGCCTCCTGCATAGCGGCGCACAAAACCAGCGCGCCGGCTACGTTATGCTGATAATAGCGGAGAGGGAGGACTTGAGATTCGCCGACAGCTTTTAACCCGGCCAGGTGAATGACGGCTTCGACGTCGTAGTCGGCAAAGACCTGGCGTACCGCCGCCTCATGCCGCACGTCCGCCGCGCGCGCGGGGAAATCCCGTCCCGCTATCTGTTTGATCCGGCCGATCACCTCCGGTTTGGCGTTAGAAAAGTTGTCTAACACGATGACGTCTTCGCCAATACGCAATAATTCCACGCAGATATGGCTGCCGATGTAGCCGGCTCCGCCGGTAACTAAGATCGCCATAGCCGTTACACCCCCTGCGGAGCGCGCGTTTTGCGCCTGACCATGGCTTCGGTGAAGAAGGCCCAGTTTTTCAAGAAGACGTCGGTGCTGAAACGGGGCGCGTCGGCGTAAGCGTTTTCACTGAACGCGCGCTGTAAATCTTCGTCTTCAAAATAGGCGATGATCTTTTCCGCGAAGGCGGCGTGGTCCTTAAAGGGAATGAGATAACCGGTCCGCCCGTCCCGGATCACATCGGAGGGGCCGTACTTGATGTCAAAGGCAAAGACCGGGCAGCCGTTGCAGATGCTCTCGGCCAGGGTGAGGGGATAGCCCTCCACGTAACTGGTCATCATGGAAAAAGCCGCGCTGCGGAACACGGAGGCCGGATCGTCAGTGAACCCTCGGACGAAGACGTTGTAGGTCAAACGCAGTTTTTTGATCTGTTCGACGTATTTGTTTGTCTCTTGCCCGAAGCCGTATATCTCCAGGGTGACGTCGGGAAGCTGATCGGTGACTAGTTTGAAAATATCGATGGCGTAGTCGATGCGCTTCACCGGGTCGAAACGGGAGACGATCACGGCCTTGCGGTGGTCGCGCTCCGAAAAATCGACGGGGACGACTGGATGAGGATAGGGATGGGGAATGGCAAAGGTGCTCCAGCGGCTGGCGTCGGGGTATTTTTTCAAGTAATCTTTGCGCTCCGCCTCGGTCAGAAAGACGATGCCGTCGAACCGGTCCCGATGGGCGCAGACATAGGCGAAATAAGGCTGGGGAT
>JAISEW010000212.1 GCA_031263945.1 Gracilibacteraceae bacterium
TTGGATGTGGACACCGTCTGTATCGCGGTGGGGCTGTCGCCTATGAGCCAGCTTGCCGATAACGCGGGCTGTGAGATGACCTATGACGGCGCAAAGGGCGGCTATGTCCCTATACTGGACGCGGACGGCGAAACGTCGCTGAAAGGGATCTATTGTGCGGGCGACGTCTGCGGGATCGAGGAAGCGAGCTCCGCCATGATACAGGGCAAAATCGCGGCGGCTGCCGCGGCGCATGGCCTCGGATATATGAGCGGGGACGAATTCGTCCAAAAGACGGGCGAATACAAGGATTCCCTGAAAAAAATAAGGGCGGGGATGTTCGGGCCGGACAGCAAGGGGCGCGCCGGCATCACGGCGACCGACGAAGGTTATCCGCTGTCCCGGTCGCTTCTGGAAAGCGGGTTTATCGCGGAGGATGAGACAAAGTGTTTTCCCTCGTTCGCCCACGGCGGCGGGACGCGCGCCGTCATTGAGTGTACGCAGAACATCCCCTGCGACCCGTGCCAGGACGTATGCCCGAAGGGCTGTATCAAGGTAGGCGAGAACATCACCCGGCTGCCGACGCTGGACCCCCAAAGCGCGTGCACCGGCTGCGGCCTGTGCGTCGGCGCGTGTTCCGGGCAGGCGATCTTCCTGGTAAACGACGCGTTTGAGGACGGCTGCGGCACGGTAGGCCTGCCCTACGAGTTCCTGCCGCTTCCCGAAAAAGGGGCCGCCGGCCGGGCGTTTGACCGAAGCGGCAGGGAGGTCTGCGCCGCCGTCGTCGTAGAGGTGAGAAACTCCAAAGCGATGGACAAAACGCCGATGCTTGTTATGAAGGTTCCGAAAGAGGCGCTTGGAAAGGCGAGATTTTTCAGACCGGATACGGGAAGGGGGGCGTAGCATGGCCGTTACCGTAAGAGAAAAGACGACAAAACCGTTTATCGCAAAGGCGGATGACGATATGCTCGTTTGCAGGTGCGAGGAAGTGACAAAGGGCGATATTCGCAGGGCAGTCCACGCCGGGCTTCGGACGTTCGGCGAGGTGAAACGCTATGTAAGGGCCGGTATGGGGCTGTGCCAGGGGCAGACCTGCCAGCGGCTCGTCTGCGCGATCGTGGCGGCCGAGCTTGGCGTGCCGGCCGGCGGGGTCGGCAGGGTAAAGGGAAGGGCGCCGGCGCGGCCTGTCGTGATGAGGGAGCTTGCGCTCAGCACCGGAGACTCAAAGGGGGCGGACGATCATGCCGAATAGTTATACGGGAAAAAGGACGGCGGACGTCGTCGTCATCGGCGGCGGGGTCATGGGCTGCGCCGCCGCGTACCGGCTTTCCGGGGAAGGGCTTTCCGTCATTGTGCTGGAGAAGGACGAAATCTGCGCCGGCGCTTCGGGGCGTAACGCCGGCGGCGTGCGGCAGTCCGCCCGCGACGTAAGGGAACTGCCGCTGGCCATACACGCGGTGAAACACATTTGGCCGGCGTTGGGCGAGGAGCTCGGCGTGGACGTGGAATATGTCCAACAGGGCAACCTGCGCCTGGGGCGCACCGAAGCGCACCTTGAAAAACTGCGGGGCCTGGTTGACAGGAATATCAGGGCGGGGCTTGATTTGCGTATGGTCAGCGGCGCGGAGGCGCGGGAAATCTGTCCGTATATGTCCGAAGAGGTGATCGGCGCGAGCTGGTGCCCCACCGACGGCTACGCGAACCCGCTTGTCACCACCTTCGGCTATTACCGGCGCGCGCTGGACAACGGCGCGGCGTTTATCACCGGCGTTTCCGTCATGGGGCTGGGCAAGGTACGCGGCGCGGTTCGCAGGGTTTATACCGACGACGGCGTGTTTGAAGCCGGCCGTGTGGTGTTGTGCGCGGGGTATTATTCAAGGGCGGTCGCAAGCACGGTGGGCATTGAGATCCCCGTCGAGCGCGAGGATGAGGAGGTGTTCGTCACGGAACAGCTTCCCCCCATGTTCGACCAGGTGCTGGGTACGGCGGAGGCGGATTTTTACGGGCACCGGACAAAACACGGCTCGTTTTTGCTTGGCGGTGTGAGCGGCTTGCAGCGCTTCACCTCCAACCACGACGGCTGCCCGACGGAGGCCTACACCGCGCCCTCGCTGGTAAGGGCGATCATCGGGTTCTTTCCCGCTTTCGCGGACGTTAAGATCATCCGCAGCTGGAGCGGTCACTTTGACGCCTGCGCGGACGGCGTGCCCGTCATCAGTAATGTGGACGAAGTGCCCGGGCTGACCGTCGCCTGCGCGTTTACAGGCCACGGCTTCGGCATATCGCCCGCCGTGTCGGTCGCGGTAAAGGAGTTGGTCATGGACGGGGAATCCCGCACGATAGACGTCAGCGGGCTCCGGTATGACAGGTTCAAGGCAAAACAATAAAAATAGTTTCACAGAAACTATTTTTTATGCGCATGTGCGCACGCGCTTGGATTTAATGCCGCGGCGCGGGACGCGCCGCATGGCGGTTTCTATAGCTTGCCACAGGCAAACTATAGAAAATAGTTTCTGTGAAACTATTTTTTACGCGCATGTGCGCGCGAGCTCTCCCCGGGCGCTCATTCCGC
>JAISEW010000243.1 GCA_031263945.1 Gracilibacteraceae bacterium
CAAACTATTGACATTCGAGCCTGCTTTAATGTTATTATGTTCTCAGTGAGGCGCGTCATGAAAGAAAATACGATTAACGAAACATCTCAACTGCTTCAAATTCCAAAGACGAAGTTGCGTTATTACGACAGATTCGGGATTGTGTCCCCAAAACGCGCGGAAAACGGATACAGGTTCTATTCCGAGCAGGACATTCTCGATTTACAGTATGCGGAGGTTATGAAATCAAGCGGCTTCTCCCTTTTGGAAATCAGGCGAGTGCTGACGTTCAAACGGGAGCATAATACTGCTAATTTCCCCGCATTGATGCGGATCATCGACGGCAGGCGTGAAGAAATAGCATTGAAAATTGAGCTGTATCGTAATATGCTCAGTTTCACTGATGCGATAAAGGATGCCATCCTTAGGAAAGAGAGTCCGGATGACGCAGCGAAAGTCGATAAACTGATAATTGGCATTTTTGAACATTTGAGGGGGAGCGGCATTGAAGAATAGGATCTATTTTTTTACGGGAACAGGCAACAGCCTGTGGATGGCGCAGACAATCGCCGACGAATTGTCCGACTGTGAGGTTTTGGCTGTAAAAAACGGAATGGATACAGACATACCCGCAGGCTTGGAGCGTGTAGGCATCGTGTATCCAACTTACGGATGGGCGTCGCCGCTCATGGTCGTGGACTTTTTCCGCAAAGCGAAATTCCCCGAACAGGGCGATACCTATTATTTTGCCGTTACCACTTGCGGCGGATTGCCTATTAATGCCATCCCGCAGGCAAACGTCCTGCTTGCCGAGAGAGGGATAAAGCTCAATTACGGCGCATCCGTCAAGATGTTCAAAAACTCCGTGCTTAGCTACAACATGAGCAAGCAAGCGGTTAAAATTGCGGAGCAGTCAGCGAAGCGCGCCAAGCCGGTGATCCGTGATATTGTGGAAAAGCGCGGAACGGCAATAAAACCAATCAACCGGTTTCTTCTTCGGCTCCACCTTGATTTTATGAAGGATATTCACGATACCGATTCGGGGTATATTGTTGGCGATGAGTGTCTAAATTCAATTCAGACCACAAAGAACAACCCGCGTAAACACAGTGTTCACGCGGGTTTGCTCGCTCTCATTAAATGGAAAAATTTTACTTAGGCTGGCGCACTACGTCTATCACTGTGCCGTCGCGGTATTCGACCACGGCGACGATTTTATCCGTGAACTCGATCGTGTCGGGTTTGCCGGTCAGGTTTTCCCCGAATTCCTTCAGTGTTTTTATATCCGTGAGGGGCAGATCCGAGTCTTTCAATTTTTCCAGCAGATCCTTGCGCAGCGGGTTTATGGCGATGCCGCGGTCTGTTACCAGCACGTCGATCGTTTCGCCGGGGGAAGTGACGGTGGTCACGCGGTCGCGCACCATGCAGAGCCGGCCTTTCAGCAGATTGGACACGACTATGGCGATCTTCGAGCCGGCCGAGCAGTCGTTATGCCCGCCCGACGCCCCCATGATCGTCCCGTCAGAACCGGTGACGACGTTGACGTTAAAATCCAGGTCCACCTCCGTCGCGCCGAGGATCATGATGTCAAGGTTATTGACGACGGCGCCGCGGCTGTGCGGGTTGCCGTAAAGCGAACCGCTCATCAGCATATGGGCGGGGTTTTCCCCGGCGGATTTGACCGAATCCAGATCAAAGCACTGCACGTCGAACAAAGCCCGGAGCAGCCCTTCTTTCAGCATTTGGACGAAATAGGAGGTTATGCCGCCCGCGCCGAAAGCGCCGACGACGCCGCTCGCCAGCATGCGCTCCCGCACGAAAGCGGCCACGGCCAGCGACGCGCCGCCCGCGCCCGTTTGCAGCGACATGCCGTTTTTGATATAACCGGCCTCGTCCAAAAGCGCGGCCGCCGACTCGGCGATGCGCAGCCCGATGGGATCGGTGGTCACGCGCGTCGTTCCCGAGGCGATGCCGGCCGGGTCGCCGATGCTGTCGACGACGAGGACAAAATCCACTTTTTCCTGCGTTATCTGTATGGGCGGCGGCGCGGGATACTCGACGAGATTATCCGTGACGGCAACCACATAATCGGCGTATTCCGTGTCGGGAAAAATATAGGAAAGCACGCCGCAGGCGGATTTGCCGTGCGTGCCGTTGACGTTGCCGTAAGGATCGCAGGTGGGAGACGCGGCGAAAGCCACGTCTATGTGCATATCACCGCTTTCGATCGCGCGGGGCCGCCCGCCGTGGCTGCGGAAGATGGCCGGTTTCTGCAAAAGGCCGGTCGTGATGGCTTTCGCCACCGGGCCGGGCGAGATGTAGCTGCAGGAGATCTGGGTGATGACGCCGGATTTGATGTATTCAACTATAGGGCCGTGACAGCCGAAAATACCCGTGGCCGCCACGTGCAGATCCTTGAGGCCCCGCTCCGCCGCGGCTTTCATCACGAGGTTCAGGACATAGTCCCCGTTGCGCAGATGATGATGAAAACCAAAAGTCATGCCGTCTCTGGCGCCGACGCGGTCAAAAACTTCTTCTATGCTCTGGCAAAGCTTGGCCTCGCCGGGAGGCGTCTGGCTCGCCGGTTTTACGCTATGGCGTCTGGCCCCGACAGTCGTCCGCTCCCCATAGCTGCTAAAAGCGCCGATAAAGGGCTTCACCTGACCGTAGCCCTCGATATATTCCGGAAATTCCCGTCCGAGAACATTTTTCATCGTATTATTTTCCCCACTTTCTTAAAATTCTCAGGCAAAAACGGAGTTGATGGTCTTGACCTGCTTGCCGTCGGAGGCGACTTTGCCGGTAAAACCAAGCGCTTTCGCCGCGCCGGCGTCGGCGGCCAGTCCGTCCGGTTTGCCGGCATAGGGCGTGTCCAGCGAATCAATCCCGGCGACATGGCAGGCCACCGCTATTTTGCTGCGGGCGTAAACGAGCTGTTCCGCCCCGCCCGCCGCCGCGCCCAGGTCGGCCAAAAACTCCTTGGCGTTGAACATGACGGCGCGCACGCGCGGGGAAGCCGCGATGACGGCGGCGACGTTTTCCACGCCGGCCGCGGAGTCGATGGAGGGGATCAGGCGGATGCCACCGGCGGGCAGATCGTTTTCCGCTTCCGCCCGGTCGAGCAAAGCGGCGGCCTGAGTCACGAATTCCGGTTTGGCCATGGGCACGACGAAATCACAGGGTTTGCTCGGAGCGACCGTCAGGATGTCGAGCTCAAAATCTTTCTGGCAGGGGCAATTCGGGCGTACGACCACTTCCACCGCCGAATAATCAAGGAAAGCGAGAGCTTCCGCCAGCAGAAGCCGGGCGGCGTCTTTTTCCGTATCCGGCACGGATTCCGCCAGATCGAACATTATACCGTCGGCGCCGTACAATACCGCGTCCAGCAAAATTTTCGGGTTATTGGCATTCGCGATCATAAGGCTTTTCATAATTATTCCGCTCCTTTCAGATAGCCCGCTCGATGGCGCAGCGCGTGCGGGCGCGAATCGTGTAATCAAGAGCGGCGTTGTCCTGCGCCTTGATAATTGCGGATTCCACTCCCAAGTCTTCCGCCGTTTTCTGGATGACGGCTCTCATCTGTCCGCCAAACTGTTTCAACACCACGGATTTACCTTTAAGATCCACTGTTATGCCCGGCTCGCCGCCCGGCAGCACCGTGACCACAATGTCGCCGGCGTCAGTTGTGCCCGCTGTCGCTTCTCGTACCAATTTCATGCGTACAACCCCTTCGCTTATTATTTTCTGAAAATACGGAATATTCAGCCAAAAGCAGACCCGTCCTTATTTTCATTGTCTACATTATATAATAAATTACAAAACGGGACAAGATATTTTATTGAGAATTTATCCGGGTGATGATATAATGCAGGAAAAGCAAAGGAGGCGCAAGGAAATGGCTCTTTTTGACAAATTAGGAGAA
>JAISEW010000043.1 GCA_031263945.1 Gracilibacteraceae bacterium
GACGGCGTCGGAGAGAAACACCGGAATATTTTCCTCGATCAGGCCGCCGGTGAGCGGCGCGGCCACCCGGTCGAACAGCGGGACGCCCAGCGCGGTCAGCGTATCTTTCAGCCCGATGGCGCCGCTGGTGAGGGAAAAACGCGGCAGGAGCAGTGTGCCCGTCGCGAAAGTCGAATTTTCCTGAATTTTCTTAAAATACTCCTCGGTCATGGACGCCAGGAGGCCCGTCGCGTCGCCGTCCTTGGGCAATAAGACGTACAGGGCGCCGCCCGTCACAAAACGCAGGGGCAGGGCCTGGATCAGGTCGTCCTCATAGTACGGCAGATCGGCGTCCCGCATCATGTAGAAGGCCGTCGTGTCCTCGCCCGGCGCGTGGAAAACGCCCTCCGCCGTGAGCGCGGGGTCGAATTCCGCGGACCAGCGGTCAGAAAAATAAATGGCGCTGGCCAGCGCGGCGACGGTGTCCGGGTCAAATTCCTGAATGATCTCCGTGATCAGCCCCTGCGTGCCCTCGGCGGCCCAGCGATTGACGGCTTCCACCGCTTCCGGCGCAGTGAAGTCCACGCCCGCGACGCTGCCGCGGTAATGATCCATGAAGGTTTGCGCGAAATCTTTTTTCAAAGTGACGTCACCGGCGACAAAAATGGCGTTGGCGATCCGCAGCGGGTCGGGATAATCTTCTTCCGCGTATTCCCGCGCTTCCTCTTTCGTCAGGCTGTACAGGAGACGCGAAGCCGCGGCGTTGACGTCGTCCGCGCCGGCCCCGGCCGCGGACAGCGCCGCCATCAGCGCGTCCCGGTGAGAGGCGTCGGTTGCATTAGCCAGAGCGGCCAGGGGGAGCCAGACGGAAAAAGGCGAGCAGATCAGGTTTTCGCCCTCGGCCTGCCGGGCCAGGGCCGCGCTCAGGCGAAAAGCGAAATCATTGGCGCCGGCGGCCACGAGGGCGGCGGCCTCTGATTCCTCCGCCGGGGCGATGAGCGGCGCGGCGGCGGCAGGCTCGTCGCGGAAAACCGCGGCCGGGACCGGCCCGCCGGGAGCGGGAGTGGGCGTGGGCGCGCAGGAGGCGGTCAAAGCCAGAGTCATAGCGATAGCGATGGGTAATTTTTGCATGTTTTTTTCCTTCCTATTACAATGTAATCACTCTCTGAAAGTAAGTATGCGCTCATAAAAATGATAAGTGGCGGCGGCCATCTTTTCCAGCGTGAAATTTTTCGCGCGTTCCGCCGCTTTCTGGGTCAAACGTCTGCACAGGACGGGGTCGTCCAGCAAGGTGGAGCAGGCGGCGGCAAAAGAAAGGCTGTCGCCGGGCGGCGTCAGTATCGCCTCCTGCCGGGGAAACAGCTCCGGGATCCCGCCCGTGCGGGTCGCGACGATCGGGATCATGGCCTGGGCCGCTTCCAGCAATACGAGCCCCATCCCTTCTTTCAGCGACGGCAGGGCGAAAAGATCCATCGCCGGCAAGGCCTGCCAGGCATCGTCCAGGTAGCCCGGCAGCGTATAAGGCACCCCGGAGGCGTCCAGTTCGCTCTGAAGTTTGCTGTGCAAAGGGCCTTCGCCGATGATCAGCAGATGGATCTTTTTCCCGCCGCCATACAGAGGGCGGGCGGCCTCGATCAAAGTGGATTGGGCCTTGACGGGATGAAGGCGGCCGATGGTCCCGAGAACGACCGCGTCGTCCGCGATCCGCCAGAGTTCACGGAAGCGGCGCCGCAGGCCGGCGGCCTCCGAAAAATCAATGGTCGGGATGCCGTTGTAGATCACCGTCAGCGGCAGCGGTTTTTGCAGGCGCGGCAAAGTGGATTCGTACAGGCTGCGGGAGACGGTGATCAGGCCCGCGGAGCGGGAAATAGTCTGGTCGTCGATGAAAAAAGCCAGACGGCCTTTCACGCCGGAAGTGTAATCATGCAGGATGTCGCTGTGGATAGTGGATATGCAGGGGAGACCCAGACGGTCGGCGGCCAGACGGCCCAGCAGGTTGCCGCGCGCGCCGTGCGCGTGGATCAGGTCGATTTTTTCCCGCCGGCAAAAAGCGGTGATCCGCAGCACCGGGCGCAGATCCATGAAAAAAGCCATCGGATAAACAAGCGCCTGCCAGCCGGCCGCCGCGGCCCGGGCGGCCAGCGGCGAGTTTTTCGCCAAACAGATGAGGGACGGCGAGACCCGCTCCCGGTCGAAATATTCAAACAGGCGCAGAATGTGGAGTTCCGCCCCCCCGATCTCCCCGCCGCCGATTAAATGCAAAACCTTGTAAGGCATGCCCGCTCCTTTGCGTCTTATTTATAGACACTAATATAATACCTTGTTTCCGCCGGACTTGCAAATCCGGTTACGGTTCAGACAGGAGGAGGGCTGTGATGCTGTTTCATCTGCTGCGGCAAACGGATTCGGGGGAGCCGGTTTACCGGGTCTGCCCGGAGGAGGCGCTGCCCGTGTTCCTTTCCGGGCGGGAAGAAGTGCTGCAACCGTCCTTGCCCTACGGGACGGCTCTCGCTTTGCGGGGGGCGGCGCGGCTGCCGGCGGGCTATTCCTGGGAAAAATTTCCATCGGCGGCGGGAGATCCCGCGGCGCAAGGCGAGGCGCTGGCTCTGTGGCGGGAAAAAAGACCGCTGCTGGCAGGGCGGCAGGCGGGCGAATCCGAATGGGAGCAGTGGCGCCGGGCTTGGGATATCACCCCGGCGGCCATGGCCGCTTTCCTCTACACGGGCGTCCTGCGGGGCGACGCGCTCTGGACGGAGGCGGTAAGCCGCCCGGTCCGCGGCCGGGCGGTCTGCGCCCGCTGCGGGAGCGAGGCGGTCCTCTGGCCTTCCGTCCACGGGCCGGCGGCTACTTGCCTGGCCTGCGAGAGCCTGGGAGCCCTAAACTCCCTCCAGGTTTTATTCCGCGTTGACCCGGCGGCTGCCGGCCCGCCCCCGCCCGGCGGAAACGCGGGCGGGGGCTTGGCCGGGGAGGACGAGGCTTTCCTCCATGACTGGCCGGGGGGCCTCGTCCTCACGCCGGCGCAGCAGCGGGCCGCGCGGGATTTCCTCCGCTGGCTGCCCGCGCCGCCGGAAAAGATCCTCCTCTGGGCCGCTTGCGGCGCGGGCAAAACAGAAGTCTGTTTTCCGCTGCTGCGCGCGGCGTTAGCCGCCGGGGCCCGGGTGCTTTTCACCGCCCCGCGCCGGGACGTCGTCCACGATGTCCTGCCCCGGCTGGAGCGGGCTTTCCCCCATACGGAGATCCTGGCGCTGAGCGGCGCGCTCGGCGCCCCGCTGGGCGCGGCCCGTCTGGTGGCGGCCACCGCGCATCAGGCCATGCGCTTTTACCATGCTTTCGACCTCGTCATTTTTGACGAGATCGACGCTTTTCCCTATAAGAACGACGCCGCCCTGCGGCACGGTTTGACGCAGGCCGGCCGCCCCGGCTGCAAAAGAGCCCTGCTGTCCGCCACCCCCGGCGCGGCCACTTTGCGAGAGATGGCCGCGGCGGGCGAACAGGTCGTGCGTCTGCCGGCCCGGCATCACCGCCGGCCTTTGCCGGTCCCCGAGCGCAAAGCGCCGAGTACATGGCGGGCCGCGGCGGATGAATTGCGGCCGGCCGGGCCGGTGCTGATTTTTGTGCCCACCGTGGCCGCCGTGGCGGAATGGCTGGAGCTGCTGCGGGAGTTTTACCCGGACGCCGCCGCCGGGGGCAGCCACAGCGCCGACCCGGAGCGGGCCGCCAAGGTAGAGGCCCTGAAACGGGGGGAATATGACCTGTTTGTCAGCACGATGATCTTGGAGCGCGGCGTTACCGTACCCTCGGTGCAGGTTTTGGTGACGGAAGCGGATCACCGCAATTACGACACGCCCACCTTGGTCCAGTTGGCCGGTCGGGCCGGACGCACCGCCGCCTGCCCGACCGGGCGGGTGATTTTTCTGGCTGCCCGCGCGAGCGGCGCCATGCGGGA
>JAISEW010000058.1 GCA_031263945.1 Gracilibacteraceae bacterium
ACTTGTTCCGGAATCCATTCCCGTAGGGGCGATCGCGACGCGACCCGCCCCTACTCACAAATTTGTCGATTAATATGTTGAGGCTTACGGTTTCACCTCGTTTCGCTCCCCGCGGGCGGAATTTCTCCTTTTGCCGGAAAATTGTTGGCTGTACGGCGCGCGGAATTTGTTCTTTTGCCGGAAAAATGCTATAATGACCTGAAGAAGCACCCGACGGAGGAATACACATGGCTCAGGCGTCTCCGACTATCCGCAATTTTTGCATTATCGCCCATATCGACCACGGCAAATCCACGCTGGCCGACCGTTTGATCGAATACACCGGCGCCATGTCGGCGCGCGAACTGAAGGAACAGGTGCTGGATTCGATGGATCTGGAGCGGGAACGCGGCATCACGATCAAGCTTCAGCCGGTCCGCCTGCGCTATCCGGCGCGGGACGGGCAAATTTATGAACTCAATCTCATTGACACGCCGGGGCACGTCGATTTTTCCTATGAAGTCTCGCGCAGCCTGGCCGCCTGCGAAGGGGCGCTCTTAGTCGTGGACGCGGCGCAGGGGATCGAGGCCCAGACGCTGGCCAACGTTTATCTGGCGCTGGAAAACGACCTGGAAATAATTACCATAATAAACAAGATAGATCTGCCCGGCGCGGAGCCGGAGCGGGTGAAACAGGAGATCGAGGACGTGATCGGCCTGGACGCCTCCGAAGCGATCATGGCTTCCGCCAAAAACGGCGTGGGCATCGAGGAAATACTGGAAGCGATCGTGCGTCTCATCCCGCCGCCCCGCGGCGACGACGATGCCCCGCTCCGGGCGCTGAGCGTCGACTCCAAATTCGACTCTTACCGCGGCGCTATCCCCTATTTGCGCGTTTTTGACGGCTCGGTGCGCAAAGGCGGCCATATCCGCATGATGGCGACGGGCAAAAGTTTTGAGGTGACCGAAGTCGGGTTTTTCGCGCCGCAGATGACCCAGGCCGCGGAACTGAAAGCGGGCATGGTCGGCTATGTGGCCGGCAGTATTAAAAACGTGGCCGACACACGGGTGGGGGATACGATCACCGACGACGCCCGCGCGGCGGCCGAGCCCTTGCCCGGTTATAAAAAAGCGGTGTCCATGGTGTTTTGCGGCATGTATCCGGTGGAAACCTCGGACTTCCCCCGCCTGAAAGACGCGCTGGAAAAATTGCAGCTGAACGACGCCAGTCTCATGTTTGAAAACGAAACGTCCGCCGCCCTCGGCTTTGGTTTTCGCTGCGGCTTTCTCGGCCTTTTGCATATGGAGATCATCCAGGAACGCCTGGAACGGGAATTTGACCTGGGCATCATCACGACCGCGCCCAGCGTCGTCTACCGCGTCAATCTCCTGACCGGCGAAAGCCTGCTCGTGGACAATCCGGCCCTCATGCCGCCGGCGGGGGACACCGCCGAGGTGGAAGAACCGGTCGTCCGGGCCTCCATCATGGCGCCGGCGGAATTTGTCGGGGCTATCATGGAGCTGAATCAGGAAAAACGCGGCGTTTACATCACGATGGATTACCTGACGGAGACCCGCGTCAGCCTCAGCTATGACATCCCGCTCAGCGAGATCGTTTACGATTATTTCGACCAGCTCAAATCGCGCTCGCGCGGGTACGCCTCGCTCGACTACGAACTGCGCGGCTATCACGCCGCCGACCTCGTCAAGCTGGACATCATGCTGAACGGGGAAATCGTGGACGCCCTCTCGTTTATCGTCCACCGCGACAAGGCCTATGTCCGCGGGCGCAAGATCGTGGAAAAACTGCGCCGGCTCATCCCGCGCCAATTGTTTGAGGTGCCGGTGCAGGCCGCCGTCGGTTCCCGCGTGATCGCCCGGGAGACGATCCGCGCTCTGCGCAAGGACGTGCTGGCCAAATGCTACGGCGGCGACATCACGCGCAAGCGCAAACTGCTGGAAAAACAGAAAGAAGGCAAGAAGCGCATGAAACAGGTGGGCGCCGTCGAGATCCCGCAAGACGCTTTTATGGCCATATTGGAAAGGGATTAGGACATGTCCGATCACAGTCACGACGACCATGACCACGATCACAGCCACAGCCACGGCCACAATCACGCGGGCGGCGGCCACAGTCACGGGGACGACCATCTGCACCCGCGGCGCAAGGAGGTTCTGAACCGCCTGTCCCGGATCATCGGCCATTTGGAGGGTGTAAAACGGATGGTGGAAGACGACGTGGATTGCAGCGACGTCCTGATCCAGCTGTCGGCGGTGCGTTCCGCCCTGAACAGCACGGGCCGCGTCGTTTTGGACGACCATATCCGCCACTGCCTGTGGCGCGCCTATGCCCAAAACAATCTGGCGGAGCTGCAAAAACTCAGCGACGCTATTGCCAAATTTTTGAAATGAATCTATATCCGATCAGCCTGAAACTGGAAGGCCGTGTCTGCCTGGTCGTCGGCGGGGGAGCGGTCGGCGAGCGCAAGATATCCGGCCTTTTGGAATGCGGCGCCGCCGTGCGCGTGGTGAGCCCGCGCCTGACGGAGACGGTGGAGCGCTGGGCGGCGGAAGGGCGCGTCGCGCTGGAACGGCGGGAATTCCGGCCGGAGGATCTGGCGGATGTGTTTCTCGTCGTCGTCGCTACGGACAGCGAGGCGGTCAATGAAAAAGTGGCCGCTCTGGCCGCGCAGCGCCGTTTGCTGGTCAACGTGGCGGACAGGCCGGCGCTCTGCGATTTTTACCTGCCGGCGATCGCGCGGCGCGGCCCTTTGAGCATAGCCGTTTCCACGGGCGGGGTCAGCCCCGGGCTGGCGGCCCGTCTGCGCGACGAGGCCGCCCGGTTGTGCGGCCCGGAATATGAGGAATATCTCGCTCTGCTGGCTGAATATCGCCGGCGGATCTTTGCCCGCTACCCCCGCGAGGAAGAGCGGCGGGAGCTGATGCTGGCCCTCACAGGGGCCGAGGCGCTGCGCCGGCTGGACGAGGGCGGCCTGAACGCTTTACGCGCCCATTTGGCGGAGGTGTGGCAAAAAGAATGAGTATTTTTCCGGGTATAACTATTTTATATGGGTAAGACTTTGAAGAAACCACCCTTCGTTGCCCTTCCTTTTTCAGGAGGTGGCGCGCAATGAGGTGATTACCTATGTTCTGTATTTACACCCTGGGTGCAGTTAAATAATATTGGTCTTTATAGTTTCAGAGACGTGCCGTTTCCCCCGTCATTCCGGCTTCATGCCGGAATCCATTCCCTTGTCTTGCGTTTCAGGTCCGTAGGGGCGGATGGCAATCCGCCCGTGGTCCCTGTTCCGTCCATTTGCGTGGCGCGGGGAAAT
>JAISEW010000067.1 GCA_031263945.1 Gracilibacteraceae bacterium
CTCAAACGGATCCGCTGCGGCAAATCACTAACGATCTTGTACTTCAAAACATACGCCTCTCAGGAATCGCCGTCCTTTTCCTCCGCGTCCGCGCTCTGTCTGGCTTCGCTGTAAATGTCCTGCGCCTCCTCTTTCATGGATTCAAGCGCCGTCATCACATCGTCCTGCAATTTAAGGCCGCCGGCCATGATTTGGACGGCCGCCTTGCGAACCTGTTTGCTTTTCAGCAGTTTGCCGCCGATGATCGCGGCTGCGCCGCCGCCGATAAAAGAAATCACTCTTGGGTTTATCAGGAATTTAATAAACATAAATCACCCTCCTAATTTTCGATGGATCCACCGCGCCGAAACCGCGCGCGACCACAATGTAACTCGTTCTGAATTATAGCTGAAAATCCATAACCTGTCAAGCAAGGTTCCATCCGTCAAGGCTCCATCCGTCATTCCAAGCCTCTCCCAGGCCCCAGGCTTGTCCCGGCTTGTCCCGGAATCCAAAATCAATCCTTCCCGGGCCCCTCCCTGTCCCAGAGTCCCCATATCTCCTGAATTTTCAGTTTGGCAAGCCAGTTGTACTCATACTCCGGTAAATATGAGTCGAAATGGCATACGTCCCCATAGCCGCAAAAAGCGCAGGCGGTGTTTTCCCTCAATTTATAAGGCATTATCCGCACGTCCCCGGCCAGCAGATTTTCCTCGCCGGCGAGCAGCAAGCGCCGCAAATGCCGGCGCATAGCCGTCATCTGCCCGGCGGTCAGCAGGCTTGGTCCCCGGGAACCGCTTTCCCCGCGGCCGAAACTGATATTCAGCAGTTCGGAATATCCGGCGGCGATATTCTTATCCATAGCCGCCAGCACCGCCCCGTTATCCAGCAGCATCCCGCTGGGCGGGGTTTTCCGTTTCTTGCGGCTGGCCGCCTCCGCCGCCGCCAGCGGGCCGTTATCCGAGGAGACATCCGGTTCCCTCACTGGAAAATAAAGGAACCCCGCCGGCTTGACGTCGCCCCCCGCCGCGAAACGCAAGGCCGCTTCCATATAGAGCGGCAGCTGCAAACTGAGGCCGTAATGGAACTGTTCCGGAGAAAATCCGGTGCGCCCGGATTTATAGTCGATAACGCGCAAATAGTTATCCGAGCCTACGCGAGCCAGATCGATCCGGTCTATCTGGCCGCCGACGCCAAAATTACCGGTCTTTCCCGCCGCGAGGGGCGGCCAGGCGGCGCCGGCGCCAAAACTCTTTTCAAAAGCCCAGGGCAGAAAAGAGCCCGCCCGAAGATGCTCGCCCAGCAAGGCCGCCACATAGAGCAAAATCTCCCGGATCCGTTCCGCCCGCCCCCAATTGCGGTTATTGCGCCGGAAAGCCTGATAGCGCGAATGCGCCGCCACCTGAGCGAACAAAGCGTCCATCCGCTCCGCGCACCAGTCCGCGTCAACGGCCGCTCCGCGCCCGGCTTTTTCACTCAGCGCGCGGCCAAACTCCCAAAGCGCGTGATGATAAAGCTGCCCGGCTTCCGGACTGCCGGCCTCCGCCCGCGGCCGCTCCCGCAAACGGAGCCAGTCGCGGGCAAAATGCTCAAACGGGCAGGCGGCATAACGTTCCAGCTCCGTGACGCTCACCTGCAGCCAATCTCCATACAGCGCCCGCCGGGTGACCGCGTCCAGGGCGGCCGTCTCGGGAATATTCCAGGCGCGGGCTGTCGCCACCCGCTTTTCCCGACCGGCAAAACTCTCATGCAATCCCGGAAAAATCTGTTTCAGACGGCCCAACAGAAAAGAAGGGGATTTTTCCCCGCCGCCGCCGTCGCTGAGCGGTCTGGTGACGTAGAGACGGGAGCGGGCTTTGCTCAAAGCGGCGTAGATGAAAAACATTTCCTCAAAATAACTGTCCCGGCTCCGCGGCAGCCAGGTGACGCCGGCCCCGCCCAGCGCCAGTCGATCCCGCTCGTCCAGAAAAGAGTCGTCCGCCTGTCTGGGCGGCAACGCGCCTTCGCTTGCCCCCAGCAAAAAGAGAGCGTCAACCTCCGGCAGACGCGAGCGTTCCAAGCTGCCGATCTGCACTTCGCGCCGGCGCGGCGGCACGACGCCGATACTGATGGCCGCCACGCCGGACTGGAGCATGGCGGCGCAGTCCGCGAGCGGCATGGTTTCATCGCCCAAGATGCTCACCAGTTCATCCAGCAGACGCATCAATTCCCGCCAGACCTGGGCGTGCAGCTGAACGTAAACATCGCCCGGCGCGCCTCCTTCCGTCCAGGTCTGCAAAGTCCGCGGCGCTCCCAGCCGGTCAAGGCAGTCATACAGCGCCTCGGTCAGGACCGTCACCCGGTAGTGCCCCGGCGTTTGTTCCGCGGCGCGGACGCGGGCGAAAAAAGGCGTAAGCATGTCTTTTACGGCGCCGGCCGCCGCCGCGACAGGCGCCGGCCCGCTAAGCTCCCTGACAGAAGCCCATTGCCAAGCTTCCACTCCCTGAGCCAGACAATGGTTTTCCAGCCGGTCGGCTTCATCGTCCCCCAGCGGGAAAAATCCGGTCTTGATCGCCGCAAACAAGGCTTCCTCCCGCCAGGGAGCGCGAGCCAACTCCAGCAAAGCCAAAACCAGCGCCACGAGCGGATGTCCGGTCATCCCGCGCTTGTGATCGGTGAAATACGGTATGCCGCAACGGCTGAACTCCTGTTCCAGCAGCGGCGAATACGTGCCCAAATCCCTTGTGGCCACCGCGATCCGCTCCCAGGGCGTATCCCCCGCCGCCAGCCGGAGGACGGCGGCGGCGGTGTATTCCGCTTCCCGGCGCGGATCTGCGGCGCAGCATATATTGACGGCCGCGGGCGGAAGTTCGGCGGCAAAAGGCTGCGTCGGATAACGAAAAAGATTTTGTTCCAAGTGAGCGAGCGCATCTGGGCCGGCGTCCCTTTCACTTTTCAGCGGCAGGGGCGTCAGCGGGCAGCCTGCTTCCGCCGCCATCTCTGCCAGCCGGTCGTAAGTGCGGGCTGATTTAGCGAAAATATCTATTTCCGCGCCGGGCGCCGGATCAAAGGCTAAAGTCACAGTCATGTGACGGGCCGTTTTCAGCAAAGCCTTGAGCAAAGCTCTTTCCGGCCAGGAAAACCCTGTGAATCCGTCCACCCAAACTTCCGCTTCCCGCAGAAAAGCGCAGTCTCCCAGCCCCGCCGCCGCTTCCGTCAGCAGATCCGCCATATCGCCTCCCGCCCGGCTCATCGCTGCGGCGTAACACTCGTAAATCAGAGCCAAGTCAGCCATTTTTTCCCGCACATCGCGCGCGGGCAGCCACGGGAGATCGCGCAGATCGGCGGGAGTGACCCCCTCCGCTTTCAGCTCGGCGACGCTGCGGACAATTTTTGCCGCCATACCGGAACTGGCCGCGAGTGGACCCAACCGGCGCAGTTCCGTCCGGTGCTCCAGCATTATTTTTGTCACAAGCATGTGACTGCCGCTTTCAGTTAAACGCACTTTCTGGCTGCCGCCCGTCTCCGCGAGCACGCGGCGGGCCAGACGCTGAAAACTGAGGACCTGCACGCGCCACAGCCCGCCGAGGCTGTCCGCCAGTTCCTTTTCCAGGCGCAAAGTGGCTTGTTCGGGGACTATCAGCAAAAGAAGCGGCCCGTCCGGGTCCCGCCGCGCCTGTTCTCTTATTTCCGTCAGGCAGAGCCGGGTCTTGCCGCGCCCGGCCCGCCCGTAAACCACACGCAAAGCCGCCCCTCCCTCAGCCTTCCTCGGATCGACAAATCCTCAGCGGTTAATTTTTCTTATTGTTTTCCGCCCGCTATAATAATATAATAGTTGTGACAAATACTCAAGGTTCGCAAAAATTTATTCATGCCGCCTGCGGCAAAGATTACGGTTCAGAGCCGTCATTGCGAGCGAAGCGAAGCAGACCCCGCGTTTACGCCCCAATCCCGTCATTCCGGACTTGTTCCGGAATGACGGCGGGGGAGACCGCCTCTGAACTGTAACGCAAAGGGAGGGGATCTTTTTGTCTCATTCGGAAACGGAAAATGTCCTGCGGGCGCTGCTGGAACAGGTGATTGCGGAAAACAAGCCGCACCGCTGGCGGGATCAGCTCAAGCAGTACAACCCCTATGAGGACATCAACGGCGACTATTACCGCGATAACATCCGGGCACTGTCCGCACCGGAACTTGATCGCTTCAGTCAAACGCTGATCGAAGACGCCAACTATCGCAGCGAGGCGGAAAAGATTTTAGCCAACCTTCTGATCGACCCGGAAAAGTCCAAACAGATCAAAGGCGGCGGGTTTCTGGAAGGAGGGATATTCGGCATCAGCTACCTGTTTTTGCTGCGCCGGACTTTTGCCGAATGGCAGGCGGCAAACAGCGTCCGCGCCGCAGAAACCGGCGCGGACGCTGAAATCTTTGACAATTTCATCCGCAACCTGAGCGCGAACGCCTGTCTGACCTCTATCCGGGGAACCGTGCCCTAACGTTTTCAGGCCGGATAAGCGGACGGCGGCAAGGCTTGCAGACGGTCCGCCTTGGAATGATAGGACGTGTGCAATAAATGATGGGCTTTTTCGCTTAAAGGCGCCCCAAGGAAACTGTCATAGATCGCGATGACTTCCGGGTTGTCATGGCTGTTGCGCTTCACCGCCCGCCGGTCCATGCTATACAGGGTTTCGATACGGGCGAGACGCACCGCGTCTGAGGGCGGCGTCGCGGAGCGCGGTTGTCCGCCGCCGCTGATGCAGCCGCCCGGGCAGGCCATGATTTCAACAAAATTATAGGAGGCTTCCCCTGCTTTAACCCGGTCTATCAAGCGGCGGGCGTTGCCGAGACCGTGACATACGGCCACTTTGATCTCGCCGACTCCGGGAACGTCCAACGAAGCTTCTTTGATGCCATCCAGCCCGCGCACCGGCGCCAATTCCCACAGGGTAGCCGGCGGCTGTTCGCCTGTAATATCATACCAGGCGGTGCGGACGGCCGCTTCCATGACGCCGCCCGTATTGCCGAAAATAATGCCGGCCCCGCTCGCGTCGCTGATCAGATCGTCGAATTTCTCCTCCGGCAAGTCGATCAGATTGATGTTCCGCGATTTCATCATTCTGGCCAGCTCGCGCGTCGTGATGACCGCGTCCGTGTCCCGCAGGCCCGGGATCCCCGTCTCCGCGGCCGCGGAATTCATCTCTTCCCGGGCGCACTCGAATTTTTTTGCCGTACAAGGCATTACCGCCACGGAAAAAATGCGGGCCGGGTCGATGCCTTTATTGGCGGCGTAATAAGTTTTAATCAACGGCCCCTGTATCCCCATCGGCGAACGGGTCGTGGACAGGTTAGGCAGGATCTCCGGATAATAATATTCCGCGAACTTCACCCAGGCCGGGCAGCAGGAAGTAAACGTCAGCCGCGGCTCGCCCGGCGTCGTCAAGCGGTGTACGCATTCGGCCGCTTCCTCCATTATGGTCATATCCGCGCCCCAGTTCGTGTCGGAGACGATGTCCACGCCCAAACGGCGCAAGGCGGCCACCATTTTACCCGCCACATTCGTCCCGATCGGCAAGCCAAACTCGTCGCCCAGCCCCACGCGCACGGAAGGCGCGGTTTGGACGACGACGATTTTGTCCGGATCATTGATGGCCTCTATGAGTTTTGCCGTATCGTCAACTTCCGTGATGGCGCCCGACGGGCACCAATGCGTACATTGCCCGCAATGCACGCAGATCGGTTCCTCTTTGAGCGGAAGTTCATAGAAATCATATACAGTTTCAACATTTTTGCAAACTTCAATACATTGGCCGCACAGAATACATTTCTGATCGTCGCGCGTTATGGACGGATTCGCGCTGTCTATGGCTATGCGGCCTTTTACCTGTACAGGCCAGCTTCCGGCCACATTATACTGACTGGGCATCCAGCCGGTCCCGCCTGCGGCCCGGTCGGCGGCGGGCGCTCCGCCACAGGCCGCCGCGCCCAGAGTTATACCCGCTAAACCGACGCCGCCCGCTATTTTTAGAAAAGAACGGCGCGAAAATTTAATTTTTTCTTTCACAACTATAAGCCTCCCTGCTCTTGAATATCAAAAATCACTCCTTCTAAAATTGACATTCCTTCTTCTTTATAATTATTATAAATTATCTTCCCCGTTTTGTATACACCGGCGGAGAAAAATCGTTCGACAAAAAATCCAAGGTTTTGAAGCAGAACCTGGGTAAAATTGGATCGCCAGTAAAATTCGGATTTTTGAAAGACGCCCCGCCCGCGAAAAATGCTTGTATTCTGGTCGTTATCTGGTGTATAATAAAAACGTCTCTCAATCACTATATATTGCGGGTATTTATTTATGTATTTTGTTAGTATTAACGACGTAAAAACGGGGATGACTGTCGGGCAGGACGTCTTCACTTCTTCGGCGGACGCCGCTCTTCTGACCAAAGGCCAGCAGTTGACTGAGCGTTTTATCGCACGGATGCGGGAGCACGGGCTGCCGGGCGTTTACATTTATGACGCGGACCACCCTACCCCGCTCGTCTTGAATAACCAGCCGATCATTTCGCCGCAATTGAAACAGGAAGGCCTGAGCGCTATTGAGCACATGTTCGACGCCATCGAAAACTCCACCTCCGCGGAGGCTGTAAAGGTCATCCGGCATCTGGACGGCGTCGTGGACAATTTGATCAACTCCCTTTCTTACAATCAGGGCGTGCTCATCAATATCGACGACATCAAATCCTATGATGATTATACTTATCATCATTCCATGAGCGTTTCCATCCTTTCCATCGCTATCGGCATCGCCCTCGGCATACCGCGCTCTAAACTGAATAAATTGGGCCAATGCGCTGTTTTACACGATATAGGCAAAATATTCGTTCCGATAGAAATAATCAATAAACCCGGCAAACTAACGGCGGCTGAGTTTCAGGAGATAAAAAAGCACCCGCTCCACGGGTACGCCTATGTAAAAGAGCATAATATCGGTTCGCCTGACGTAGGTGAGATCATATGCAACCACCATGAAAAAATAGACGGCGCCGGTTATCCCCGCGGACTGAAAGGCCGGGATATCCACCTTTACAGCCGGATAATCTCCGTGGCGGACGTGTACGACGCCTTGACGTCCCAGCGCCCGTACCGCACCCCCTCCCCGCCGTCCGAGGCGCTGGAGTTCATTATGGGCGGCTGCGGCACAGCTTTTGATTATGAAGTCGTCAACGCGTTTGTCGCCAAAGTCGAACTCTATCCCGTCGGCTCCTATGTTCTTCTGAGCAACAATGAAAAAGCCCGCGTCCTTTCCAATCAAAAAAACCGTCCCGTCGTGGAGATAGCGGCTACCGGAAATATCATCGATATGTACCGAAACCCGCAATACCTGAATGTCGTTATCAAGCGTTACGCGGAGCCCGCGGAATTGTGAAAGCGGATCTGCATATCCATTCCACCGCTTCGGACGGCAGTCTGACCGCCGAACAGATTTTGGCGGAGAGCAAGGCGCGGGGCCTGGAAGTGATCGCGCTGACCGACCATGAAACAACGACCGGCGCGGAAGCGGCTGCCGCTCGGGCGGACGAGTACGGCGTGCGGGTCATTCCCGCCGTGGAACTCAGTACGCATTATAAAGGCGAGGAGATCCATTTGCTCGGCTATTACCCCCGCGGCGCCGGACACCCGCGCTTGCGGGAGCGTCTGGCTGCCGCGCGCCGGCGCCGGGCGGATCTGACCGAGTGGATGGTCGGGCGGCTGGCTTCCGGCGGGATCCCGCTGGACTGGCCGATGGTCACGCAAGCCGCCGAAGGGGAAACGGTGTGCAAAACCCACATTTATTACGCGATACAGCGGTATTGGCCGGCCGCGACCAGGCGGGACTGGCGGCGGGTGAGCGATGGTTTGCGCAAAGGCGGCTGCGCCTACTGTTTATATGAAGAATACGGTTTTGCCGAAGCGGTGGAGCTGGTGCGGGAAACCGGAGGCTTACCGGTGCTGGCGCATCCGGGCCTTATCGCCAACCGGCCTTTGATCCCGGAATTGCTGCGCTGCGGCGCGGGCGGCATCGAGGCGTATTACGGCTATTGGCGCGACGGCGCCGCTCTGGTGCGCGAGTTCGCGCGGATGGGCGAGGAATACTCTTTGCTTTGCACCGGCGGGAGTGATTACCACAGCGAGTTCAGCCATTTTGCCATCGGCGGGGTGCCGGTGCCCGGCGAAGCCGTAAAAAAATTGCTTGAGGTACTGGAGGCTTTATGAAAAAACTGTCGTCGCTGCTGGCGGCTATGCTGCTGGCGGCGGTCGCGGCCGCGTATGGCTTAGGCTACGCGAACGCCAGCGATTTTTTCATTGATTTTTATATGCTGCTGCGCGGCAGTCTGGGCGGTTTTGCCGTCGCGCTGCCTATCCTCTGCGCCGTGCTGGCCGCGGTCGTACTCGTGGCCGGATGGCGTTCCGGCGGCCAAAGCCAAAACCATGCCTGGCCGGAGGGGGATGAAAGCGGCGGCGCTATGCCGGCGGCGGCCGACGACTCCGATTGGCTTTACCAGCCGCTGGGGGAAACAGATCAATTCAGCAGTTATTTTGCCGAAAAACTGCTGGCCGGCTCGGAAACAGCGGAGCAAAAAAGGAAAAAAAAGGTTTATGCTCGCTTGGGGGAGAATTTTAGCACGTATTTCGGGGAGGGCAGCCCGAGCTTGAAGCCGGTGTCGCGAACGGTGCGCGTCCACGGATTTCAGCGTTATTTTAATGACGCGGAATACCTGATGTCCCGCGAAAAGAGCGGGTCCGTCAAAAAGGATCGGCAGCCGGACGCTTGGGGCGGCGTGATGAGTACTTATCGGCGGCATGAGGCGGAGATGCGCCGGCTGGATAATATCTTGCCTCAGGCGGAGCAGCCGCCGGAGGACGAACCGGATCCGCCGACCCGGACTGATCCGCCGGTTTGGCGTGACACGCCGCCGCCCCTGGCGCGGATCATCGACATGAGGCGAACCGCGCCGCCGGAAACAACGTCTGAGAGCCGGACGCCGCCAAGCGCCGCCGCGTCTCAGCCGGCGCCTGTAACGTCCGCGGCGCCCGCGCCCGCGCGACCCGAGGCGGAATGGGACGCCGGGGAGGACACTCTCTGGGACGACGGTTCAGACTGGGAAAACGAGGCGCCGGCGGCTGGAGCCTCAGCCGAAATCTCCGCCGAACCCTCCGCCGAACCCGCCAAACCGGCTTGGGCGCCTAACGCGGCCTCCTATGTGCCGCGGCAGTATTCCGGCACGTTGCGCGCCGTCGCGCGCCGCAAGTGGGTTTTACCGAGTTCGGCCCTTCTGGATAAACCGGTCATTAAGGATAAACAGCCGGATATAGTGGATCCGGAACGGCTGGAAAAGATTTTTGCCAGTTATAATGTGAGCGTCAGCGTCAATAATGTGACCGTGGGACCGGTGGTGACGCGCTATGAAGTCGTGCCGCATTTCGGCACGAAGATACGCAAAATAGAGAGTCTGGCCGACGACGTCGCGCTGGCCCTCGCTTCCTCCGGCGGGGTGCGGATAGAAATGATCCCCGGTCGGGGGGCGATGGGGGTCGAAGTACCTAATAAAACCGCTGATACGGTTTATTTTCAGCAGATCGTGCAATCCGCGCGTTTTACCGAAAAAAAATCGCTGCTCCGCGTCGCGCTCGGCCATGATATCGCCAGCGCGCCGGTGGTGGCGGAACTGAATCAGATGCCCCATCTGCTGGTGGCGGGCGCCACCGGTTCCGGCAAGAGTATTTTTATCAACTGCCTGATCAACTCCATCCTGTTCAGCGCCACGCCGGATGAAGCCCGGCTCATGCTGATCGACCCCAAGATGGTGGAGCTGAGTCAGTACAGCGGCATCCCGCATCTGCTGGCCCCCGTCGTCACCGACGCCAAAAAAGCGACCGCCGCCCTGCGACTGCTCGTGCGGGAAATGGAGCTGCGCTATGAGCTTTTTGCCAACCGCAAAGTGCGGGATATCGGCGGCTATAACGCCTCGCTGGCGCCAAACGACGCGCGCCTGCCTTATATCGTCGTCATCATTGACGAGATGGCCGACCTGATGATGACGGCCGCCAACGATATTGAGGAATTGGTGTGCCGTCTGGCCCAGATTGCGCGGGCCGCGAGTATGCATCACCGGCTGTCGACGCAGCGTCCCTCCGTGCAGGTGGTCACCGGGCGGATCAAGGCCACTCTCCCCTCGCGCTTCTCTGTTGCCGGAGCG
>JAISEW010000160.1 GCA_031263945.1 Gracilibacteraceae bacterium
AAAAAGGAAAGGGGATCCTGCCGGCGCTGGTAAAAGTCGCGGGCTGGGCGGTGGAGGATATGCAAGGCGAAGCCGCGTGCGGCTCGCTGTGCGATAAATGTCAGGTAACGCAATAGACGCGATCCGGCCTTAGGGACTGTTTATGAAATAATAGCTATAATGGCGCAGCACTTGCGCGGCGTATATTCGTATGATATAATATTCCAAAAGGAACCTCCGGCTCGGTCGGCCGAATCTCCGACGGCCCACTTAGCGGCAGGTCTAAATCATTAAAACGGAGGGACCAAAAATGTTAAACGCCGAGAAAAAGAAAGAAATCATCGTTAGATTTCAGCAGCACGAAGGGGATACCGGTTCGCCGGAAGTGCAGATCGCCATCCTGACCGCGCGGATAACGGAGCTGACAGAACATTTTAAAATACACAAGAAAGACCATCACTCGCGCCGCGGTTTGCTGAAACTTGTCGGCCAGAGGCGCGCCCTGCTCAATTATTTGATGAAAAACGACTTTAACCGCTACAGGACCATAGTGCAGGAATTGGGATTAAGAAGGTAATATCTCTGCGGCTTGCCGAGAGAAAACGCGCCGGGAGCAAATGTTCCCGGTTTGCTTTTTTATGCGCCGCGGCAGGAAAACAAAACGCGGATGTCGAAATTTGCACGGATTAAATGAATTATAAATATGAAGGAATTTAAGGAGGATTCAAGGTGACGCACGCGATTATTGAGCGTTCACTCGAAATTGGCGGACGCAGGATGAGTATTGAAACGGGGCGGATCGGCCGGCAGGCCGGCGGCGCCGTTTTATTGCGCTATGAGGACACCGTGGTGGCCGCTTTCGCCACCGGCAGCGCCAAACCGCGGGAAGGGATAGATTTTTTCCCGTTGACGGTGGACGTGGAGGAAAGATTTTACGCCGTGGGCAAGATCCCCGGTGGTTTTATCAAAAGAGAAGGCCGGCCGAGCGAGCGCTCCGTCCTGAACGCGCGCCTGATCGACCGCCCGGTGCGCCCGCTTTTTCCCGCCGGCTACCGCAACGACGTGCAGATCGTGGCGATGATCCTTTCCGTCGATCAGGACTGCCCTACGGACGTATCGGCCGTCAACGCGGCTTCCGCGGCTCTGACCCTCTCGGACATCCCTTTCGAGGGGCCGGTGGGCGCCGTGACCGTCGGCTATGACGGGAAGGATTTTATCCTCAACCCCACCGTGGCGCAGGCGGCGGAAAGTCTCATGCATCTGACCGTAGCCGGCACGGCGGACGCCGTCATGATGGTCGAGGCCGGCGCGCGGGAAGTGTCGGAAGAAGTCATGCTGGAGGCGATCCTGTTCGGCCATGAAGCCGTAAAACGCGTAGTGGCTTTCATCAGCGATTTCCGGGCCGAAGCGCTGACGCTCGGTCTGGCTAAACCGAAGCTCAACGTGGAATTCGCCGGTTATGACCCGGCGCTCACGGAGCGGATAGACGCTCTGGCTTATGACCGGCTCGACGGCGCCGTGCGGACCACGGAAAAGAAAGCGCGGGAGACGGCGGTGGACGCCGTGAAAGAGGAGACGCTCGCGGCTTTGGCCGCCGAACTGGGCGAAGATCCGGATAAAAAGAAAGAAGCCGAGCATATTTTGGAGGACGCCGTTCATAAGATCGTGCGCCGTCTCATCTCAGTGGAGCATATCCGCCCGGACGGGCGCGCGCTGGACGAAGTGCGGCCGCTGGAAATCGAAGCCGGCGTGCTGCCCAGAGCGCACGGCAGCGGGCTGTTCACGCGCGGGCAGACCCAGGTGCTGACCGTCGCCACGCTGGGGGCCTCCAGTGACGAGCAGATCATCGACGGGCTGGGCCTTGAGGAATCCAAACGCTACATGCATCATTATAATTTTCCTCCGTTCAGCGTCGGGGAAACGCGGCCCATGCGCAGTCCCGGCCGGCGGGAGATCGGGCACGGCAGTCTCGCGGAGCGGGCTTTGCTGCCGGTCATCCCCTCTGTGGAAAAATTTCCCTATACACTGCGCCTCGTTTCCGAAGTGCTTGAGTCAAACGGCTCCAGTTCCATGGCCTCCGTCTGCGGCAGCACTCTGGCCCTGATGGACGCCGGCGTGCCTGTCTCGGCGCCGGTGGCGGGCATCGCCATGGGGCTCATCAAGGAAGAAGGGCAGATCGCCATCCTCACGGACATCCAGGGACTGGAAGATCATGACGGCGACATGGATTTCAAAGTGGCGGGGACCGCCGCCGGGGTGACGGCTCTCCAGATGGACATTAAAATCAAGGGCGTGGACAAGGAGGTGCTGAGCCGGGCTTTGGCGCAGGCCAAAAAAGGGCGGCTGTTCATCCTGGAGCAGATGCTGGCCGTGCTGCCGCAGAGCCGCGGCGATCTTTCGCCTTACGCGCCCCGCATTATTTCCATGATGATCCATCCCGATAAAATACGCGACGTCATCGGTTCCGGCGGGAAGATCATCAAGAAAATAGTGGAAGAAACCGGGGCCAAAATAGATATCGAAGACGACGGGCGCGTGTTTATAGCGGCCATCGACGGCAGGGCCGGCGAGAAAGCCATGAAAATAATCGAGTCGCTGACCGAGGAGCCGGAAGTCGGGCGGATCTATAAAGGCAAGGTCGTGCGCGTCATGGATTTTGGCGCTTTTGTCGAAATAATCCCCGGCGTCATGGGCTCGTCCGGCAAGGACGGGCTGGTGCATATTTCGGAACTGGACGTCGGCCGCGTGGCCAAAGTCGAGGATGTGGTGCGGCTGGGCGATGAAATAATGGTCAAAGCCATCGGCATCGATAAACAGGGCCGCTTGAAGCTGTCGCGCCGCGAAGCGATGGGCAAAAGGTAAGCGGCATGACGGAAAAAACGGTTTTGCCTAACGGCGTGCGAGTGGTCAGCGAGGAATTGCCGCATATGCGCTCCGTCGCCCTCGGTATCTGGATCGGCGCGGGCTCGCGCTGTGAGCGGGAAAAACTCAGCGGCGCCTCTCATTTCGCCGAGCATATGCTGTTCAAAGGCACTGAGAAACGCGGCGCCCGGCAGATCGCCGAGGAACTGGACGCGGTGGGCGGGCAGATCAACGCTTTCACCGGGCGGGAGACCACTTGTTTTTACGCGCGGGTGCTGGACGAAGACATCGGCGTCGCCGCGGACGTGCTGACGGACATGTTTTTCCACTCTGTGTTCGATCCGGCGGAGATGGAAAAGGAAAAACATGTCATTTTAGAAGAGATAAAAATGTACGAAGACACGCCGGATGATTTGATTTTGGACCTTTTTACCGAAAACCTGTGGCGCGGCCACGCTCTGGGCCGCTCCGTGCTGGGAAACGCCGAGGCTCTGTCCGGGCTGACCCGCGCCGACATGCTGGGATATTTGGCGGCCAATTACACGCCGGAGCGGATCATAATCGCGGTGGCCGGAAAATTCCGCCCGCGGGAGATGACGGAATTGCTCGCGCCTTTTGCCGAACTGAACCGCCCCGCCGCCGCCCCCGACCGCCGCCGCCCGGAAACCGGGACCGTCCGCCGCCATTATCCCAAAGACATCGAGCAGACGCATATCATCGTCGGCGGGCCGGCTTTGCCCGTTCGGCATGAGGATATTTACACCCTGTCCATGATCAATAATATACTGGGCGTGGGCATGAGTTCTGAATTGTTCCAAGAGATCAGGGAAAAACGCGGGCTGGTCTACGACGTACATTCTCTGGTCGGCGCCTATCAGGACGCCGGCCTGTTCGGCATATACGCCGGCACGGCCCCGGAAAAAAGCGAAGAAGTGATCCGCGCCGTTTTGGCCGAAGGGGAAAAGCTGAAGCAATACGGCGTGAGCGAGGAGAAGCTGGCGCGGACTTTTACGCAAATGAAAGGCAATATGTTTCTCGGCCTCGAATCGGTGAGCGGGGTGATGAACCGGATCGGCAAAATGGAGATTGATTACGGCGAAGTGAAAACGGCGGAAGCGGTGCTGGCGGAATTGCAAAAAGTGACGCCGGCCGACGTGAGCCGGGTCTGGAGCGGATTGTGGCGCCGGGACAACCTGAGCGTGATCACTTTAGGCGGTGAGGACGAAGGTTTCGGCGACGGCTGGCATGATCTGGTCATGAGGGAAACAACTCCGTGAACGCCTTGCCGGTCAAAGTTAAAACGCTGCGCCCGGAAGCCCGCCCGCCTTTTTACGCCAGCGCCGGCGCCGCGGGCGCGGATCTGTACGCCTGTCTGCCGGAGCCTTTAGTTCTGGCCCCGGGTCAGCGCGGTCTGGCGCCTACCGGCGTCGCTTTGGAGATGACCGAATCCGGTCACGCCGCTCTGATTTTTGCCCGCAGCGGATTGGCAGCCCGAGGTCTCGCTCTCGCGAACGGCGTCGGTGTTGTGGATGAGGATTACCGGGGCGAGGTATGCGTCCCGCTGGTCAATCTGGGGCGGGAGACGATCACTCTCCGTTCCGGCGAGCGCGTCGCCCAGATGGTGTTCGTGCCGGCGCGGCGGGCTTTGTTCCTCCCGGAGGAAAATCTGACCGCCACGGAGCGGGGGAGCGGCGGTTTTGGCTCGACCGGAAAATCATGACGACGGAGGAACGGATGTGATAAAAGTTTATATGGCCGGCGCCTGCGGCCAAATGGGGCGCGTGGTGATTGAAACCTTGCTGCGGCAAGCCGATATGGAGTTGGCGGGCGCAGCCGATGTCCTGGGGGAAGGGCGGGAATTGCCGCTCCCGGCTGGCCGGCCGCCTTTGCGTCTGGCCAGCCGGCCGGAGCGGGAAACCCTGCGAACGCTGGGAGCGGAAGTAATGGTGGATTTTACCGGGCCGGAGGCCGCGAGCCGTAACGCCGCCGAGGCCCTCCACGCTGGCGCCGTGCCGGTGATCGGTTCCACCGGTCTGGATGAAGACGCCATGACTGAGCTGCGGCGGCTGAGCCGGGAAAAAGGGATTGGCGTGTTTATCGCCCCGAATTTCGCTTTGGGCGCTATTCTCATGATGAAATTTGCCGAGCAGGCAGCCGCCTATTTTCCCGATGTGGAAATCATCGAAATGCACCACGACCGTAAATTAGACGCCCCTTCCGGCACGGCGCTGCGCACGGCGGAATGGATCGCCCGCGCCCGCTCTCCCAAACGGCAGGGCCGCGCGGGGGAAAGTGAAAAACTGCCGGGCGCGCGGGGCGGCGATTTCGAGGGGATGCGCATCCACGCCGTCAGACTGCCGGGGCTGGAAGCGCATCAGACAGTGATTTTCGCCGGCGCCGGCCAGTCGCTCACGATCCGGCACGACGCCTACAGCCGCGAGACGTACATGCCCGGCGTCATGCTGGCTGTCAGGAAATCGCGGGGACTCAAGGATTTTGTCGTCGGGTTGGAGAATTTTTTGGATTGAGGTGACGGGATGGAACACGCGGAATTGGCCGCGCTCCTCTTTCCGCATATCAATAAAAAACTGGCGGATTATGAGGATATATACCCGCCCCGCCGTCTGCCGGCCGGCGCGCCGGTGACGCGGCTCGGCCCCAGCCCGACCGGGTTTATCCATCTGGGTAATCTGTACGGAGCGCTGGCGGACGAGCGTTTGGCTCATCAAAGCGGCGGCCTTTTTTTGTTGCGGGTCGAGGACACGGATGAAAAGCGGGAAACGCCGGGGGCGGTCGAGGCGCTCATCGACGCGCTCGCTTATTTCGGTCTGCGTTTTGACGAGGGGGCGGCGGCGGATGGGGAGCGGGGAAACTACGGTCCTTACCGGCAAAGCCGGCGGGCGGAGTTATATCAGACCGCGGCGCGCGCCTTAACGGAACGCGGTCTGGCTTACCCCTGTTTCTGCTCGGAAGAGGAACTGCGGGAGATCCGGGCGGCGCAAACGGCGGCGGGCGCCAATCCCGGTTATTACGGGCCCTGGGCCAGGCACCGCTCTCTGCCGCCGGAGGAAGTCAAGCGGCGCCTCGAAAAGGGAGAGCCTTTTGTCCTGCGCTGGCGCGCCCCGGCGGCGGGCGGGGAGATCACGGCGCCGGACGCCATCCGCGGCCCGCTGGTTTTACCGGCAAACGATCAGGATATAGTGCTGCTCAAATCGAACGGCATCCCCACCTACCATTTCGCGCATGTGGTAGATGATCATTTTATGCGGGTGACTCACGTCGTGCGCGGAGAAGAATGGCTGCCCTCTCTGCCGGTCCACACGCAGATATTTGCCGCCCTGGGCTGGGAGCAGCCGGTTTACTGCCACACGCCTTTGCTCCTGAAAATGGAAGCCGGCGGCAAACGCAAGCTTTCCAAGCGCAAAGACCCCGAGCTGGCGCTGGATTTTTATCGGCGGGAAGGCTATCATCCGCTGGCGGTGCGCGAATACCTGATGACTATTTTGAATTCCGGCTATGAGGAGTGGCGGCTCGGCCATCCGGACGCCCCAATGGAAAAATTTCCCTTCGATTTGGCGAAAATAGGTTCTTCCGGGGCGCTTTTTGATCTGCAAAAACTGAACGACATCAGCAAAAACGTGTTTGCCGCGCTGCCGCCGGCGGAAACAGCCGATTTTCTCCGCCGGTGGGCCGAAGCCTGGCGGCCGGAGACGGCGGCGCTGTGGGCGGCGGACCGGGAATACCTGACCGCGATCGCGGCGATCGGCCGCCGGGAAGCCAATCCGCGCAAGGATTTCATTTATGGGGCTCAGATTTTTTCGTTCATCAGTTTTTTCTTTGACGAATATTTCACGCCGGAAGATCCGCTGCCGGCCAATGTGAGCGCGGCGGAAGCGTGGCGCCTGCTGGAAGGGTATCTGGCCGTTTACGATCACGCCGCGGACCGGGAAAGCTGGTTTGCCGGGGTGAAGCGGCTGGCGGCGGTAAGCGGCTATGCGGAAAAACCCAAAGATTATAAAAAACAGCCGGAGTCGTACAAAGGTCATGTCGGCGACGTGAGCGCGGTCATCCGTCTGGCCCTCAGCGGGCGGAAAAATTCTCCCGACCTGTGGGAAATACAGCAGGTGATGGGAGAAGAACGCGTTCGCCGCCGGCTCGCCGCGGCGGCGCAGTATGACTGGCCGCTCTGAGCGCCTGTATGGCCGTCTCCGCGCCTCCGCCCTGCCGGCGCTGCTGCCGCCGGGCGAACGTGTGCTGGCGGCGGTGTCCGGCGGGCCGGACTCGGTCGCGCTCGCCCATATCCTGTGGCGGTATACCGCCGAAGCCGCTCGAACACCGCCGGCGCTGATCCTGTCTCACATCAATCACGGGGCGCGGCCGGAGGCGGCGGCGGAAGAGGAATTGGTGCGGGAACTTGGGCGGCGCTTGGATTTACCGGTGCTGGTCCGCCGTTTTGACGCCAAGGCTTATGCCCGTGAGCGGCGGCTGGGGTTTCAGGCCGCGGCGCGCGAGTGGCGCTATGCCCGCTGGCGGGAAGACATGGCGGCGGCCGGCTGCGCTTTGCTGGCGACGGCCCATCACCGGGGCGATCAGGCGGAGACGGTGCTGCACCGGCTGCTCCGCGGCGGCGGGGCGACAGGGCTGGCCGGCATCCGGCCGGAGCGGGCCGGCGTGATCCGGCCGCTCTTGGAGGTGAGCAAGGATGAGATCATCGCTTACTGCGCGGCGGAAAACCTGCCTTATGCCGTAGACGCCAGCAATTTGACCGAGACTTACGACCGCAACCGGATCCGTCTCCGCCTCCTGCCGCTGCTCCAAGCGGAATACAACGTCCGGGTCGAAGAAGCCCTCAGCCGCGCGGCGGCGGCGCTGGCTCAGGATGAGGATTATTTTGCCGCAGTCGTCGGAGAAAAATGGCCTCTTTACGCCGTCGTCGCCGCGACCGGCGTGCGGTTAAGTTTTGCCGCCTGGCGGGAGCCGCCGGCAATTCTGGCGCGGCTCCTGCGGCGCGCGGCTGCCGAGGCCGCCGGCCCCGCCGTGCCGTCAGACGGCGGAACCGGGCCGGGACTGAGTTACGCTCAGGTGGAAGCATTGCGGCGCGAAGGGAATCGCCCCGGCTGGAGACAGCATTTACCGGGAATCACAGCCCTGGCGGAGCGGGAGGCGCTAGTTTTGGCGCCGGCGCCGGCCGCCGCGATCTGCGGACGGGTCCTGCCGGCGCCGCTCCCGGTTCCGGCGGTTCGGGCCGTCTGGCAAACCCTGTTTTGGGGCCGGGCTTCACTATGCTCCTCGCCGCCGCAGGGCTTCGCCCTTACGCCCCCGCGGACCGGGCCGCGGATCCCGGATTGGCGGGGGCGTCTGCTGGCCCCTCTCGCCGGCGAAGCGCTGGCGCTTCTGCCAGACCAGCCGGTCTGGCGCTGCCGGCAGGCCGGCGACAGGTGCCGGCAGAGCGGCGGCTGGCATAAAAGCCTGAAAAACGTCTGGCAGTCGGAAGGGATCCCGGCCTCCGCCCGTTCCCTCTGGCCGCTTTTGGCCGCCGGGGCGGAAGTCCTGTGGATCCCCGGTCTGCCCCCGTTTCCGGCCTGGCGGCCGGCGGCCGGGGCGGAAACGGTTTACGCCTGCGCGGATTTCACCGCAATATGAACATAACAGTAGTGGCCGGCGGGGAAGCGACGGCGGCGTGGCTGCGGGCGGCTTTGGCCGGGCGGCGGCCTGATTTCTTGGTCGCGGCGGACGGCGGCGTCGTCCCGCTTCTGGCGGCGGGCCTGCGTCCCGATGTACTCATCGGGGATTTTGACTCCGCGCCGGCCGCGGCGGTGGAATTATGCCGGACAAGCGGCGCGCGCGTCCTGAGTTTCCCGCCGGAAAAAGACGAGACGGATCTGGAGTTGGCGCTGAACTGGGCGGACGAAACCCTGCGCCGCGCCGGCGCGGCGGATGAGATCCGTTTGCTCGGCGCCGGCGGCAAGCGGACGGACCATCTGCTGGCTAATCTGGCTTTGATGCTGAAATGGGCGCAGCTCGGCCGCCGAGTGCGGATGGTGAATCCGGGAGAAGAATGTTGGGTCGCCGGCCCCGGCCGGGAAGAACTCACGGGGGAAGCCGGCGGTTTGCTGTCGGTCCTGCCGCTGTCGGCGGCGGCGGAGCTTTCCTACCAAGGGCTGTATTACCCTCTTCACCGCCAGACGCTGCGCCAAAACAGCGCCCGCGGCGTCAGCAACCGGATGCTGGGCGGGCACGCCGTGGTGGAGGTGCACGCCGGCTGGGTCCTGCTGGTCCAAGAAATATGTAACCGCGCCGCGCCATGAAGATGCCAGCGCACCCGGAGGGGCGCACTTTTTTTTGGCTCTTCATCAGGATGTGTGGAAGAAACATAGCCTAAACCCTTGAAAACACGCCGTTACTCGGTTATGATATTTGTTGCAAAACAAAACCATCATAAACGGGAGTGACGACGTGCATATAACAAGTTTAATCAAGACGCTGGTCGGTGTCAAGGGGTTTGTGGTTGAAGACATAAAAATCAAGAATGACAGCAAGGAGGATTTTCTCGTCGTCTACGCTCGAAACGACAAAAGGACGGCCGGGCGGTGCGGTATCTGCGGAAGAAAATCCAAGTCATATGACAAAGGACGCGGGCCCCGAAGATGGAGAGCCTTGGATTGGGGAACATTGCGAGTATTCATTGACGCTCCTTCGCCGCGGGTGTGCTGTGCGAAACACGGCGTCGTCGCCGCCAAGGTTTCGTGGGCGCGACACGATTCCTGGTTTACTCATTCATTCGAGCA
>JAISEW010000174.1 GCA_031263945.1 Gracilibacteraceae bacterium
ACAGAGCAAAGGCTGTTCGCTTGGCGGTCTCGGCCATCTCCGAAAGGAGGTGGTGAATAGGCACTGGTAGCAAAGAGAAACCGCCTTAATTGTTAGGCGGGTTCTCTTGCCCGAATTAATGGGCTGAGACGCCGTCACAAAGCGTTCAGTCCTTTCCTTTTTATTCTACCGCCGTGTTATTCAGTTGTCAACAGGTTTTACTTTTGTAAAGCGGTCGAATTCGACCGGGATGGATTCCGGCATAAAGCCGGAATGACGGGAGGGAGGCTCCTCCCCGTTACTCGGCGCGGATCGCGTCCAGCGCGCTTAGTTTCATCGCCCGCCGGGCCGGTAAATACCCGGACACGAGGCCCACGAGCGAACTCACGCCCAGCGCGGCCAGCACCAGCCAGGGCGGGATGATGGATATTTTATCCACGGCGCCGCCCATGCTCTCGCTGGACGCCGCCAAAGTATTGATGATCCGCGACAGCAAATAACTGAGCCCTACGCCGAGCAAGCCCCCCATCAGGCCGATGATGGCCGATTCCAGTAAAAACAGCGTGCGTATATCATATATAGCCGCGCCGATGACCTTCATCACCCCTATTTCGCGCGTGCGCTCGTAAATGGACATGATCATGGTGTTCGTGATGCCGATGGCCGCCACGAGCAGCGACACGGCGCCGATACCGCCCAGGACGAGCTGGATCGTGTTGTAGGTGCCCTCGACCGAATTCAGGTATTCGGCGTCGCTGTAAGGCTGATAGCCCATATTTTTAATGACGTCCTGCACGGCGAGCACGTTTTCCACCTCGTCAACCTTGACGCGGATCAGGTCGTATTTTTCCTCCGTATCCCGCCCGCTCCGCTGCTGGCCTCCCGACTGAGCGCCCTGGAGCTTGTCGTTGTCCTTGATGATTTTATTCAGGGCGTTGATATCCATATAAACATTCCAGGTATAATTCCAGTTGTCGTCGTCGAGGACGCCGACGGCCTTCGCCTTGTAGAGCTTGGGCTTGCCGCCGCCGGCCGCGGTCTGGCTCGCGTCGCTGTACTGCCGGCGGTTGCCGTAGGAATGGTCAAAAGTCAAAGACACTTTTCCCTCCGCCAGCACGTCGACGGGCGGAGGCTGCGAATCGTCAAAATTCGCCCACTCCTGCCGCCGGGGGTCATAAAAATTGTACAGGGCGTAATGGCCGAAAACCAGCCCGTCTTCCCCGGGCGTCAGCAGCTGGCCCGCCTCCAGGTCGAACCCAAAATTTTCCATCTGGGCGGCGTCCACGCCGGTCACGCTGACGTCTCCCACCAATTTACCGCAAACGATCCGCAAATAAGCGCTTCTTTCCGGCGAAACGGCGACGACGTGGTCCAGCGCGGCAAAATTCTTTATGGCCTCGGCGTTCAGCGTCGGTCTTTCGCTGCGCGAGGACGAGGAACTGCTGACGACCGCCACTCCCCTGCCGCCGCCCATGCTGATCTCGCTGTATTCATAGCTCTCGTTCACCTGGATCATGGTCAGACTGCCCGCCCCGCCCAGCTGGCTGCGCAGAGCCTCTTTCATGCCAAAACCGAGGGAGAGCATGGTGATGATGGACGCCGCGCCGATGATCACGCCCAGCACCGTGAGAAAAGTGCGCAGTTTGCGGCGCAAAAGATTGCCGAATCCCAGGATAAAAATGTCAATCAATCTCATCGCTGTCTCCGTTTTTCCGCCGGCCGAGCCACTTCCGCACCGGGCCCCTCTTGCGCAGCAGGAAGAAAAGCACGATCACACCGGCGGCCGCGCCCCACACGGCCGGTTTTTTCCACCAGGGAACGGAAGGCGGCGGCATGAACGGCATGTCGGTATCCGGCGTGAATTCCGGCATCTCCTGCACATTGAGCGAGAAAGGATAGTGTTCCTCCACATGGTCCCCTGACGGGTCGTCGTAGGAAACGACAAAATCGCCCTCCAGCAGGCCGGGCTCGGAGGGAATGACGTTGCCCTCGTAATAGTCGGTGGCGCCCGTGTTAAAATTGCCGACATAGTAGCGGGCGTTGTCCGTCTGAAAATCGCCTTCTATGTTTAACATCAGATTGCTGACATTGGCGCGCCCCGTGTTGTAAAAATTCGTGGAAACGCTGACCATATCGCCGGCGTAAGCCTCAGTCGGCAGTATCAGCTCGCTCACTTCTATTTTGACGACCTGGCTGACCGGTATCCCGATCAGTTCCTCCGAAGTGTACTCTTTTCCCGTCTCGTCCTCGTATTCGATATTGGCCGTCAGCGTGTAAGTGCGGGGGCTGGCGTCCGGGATCGTGTAAAACTGCAGCGTTTTGGCCGAAGTGCCCCTGGGCGCGATATAGTCGATGAAAAACGTGTTGCTGGAACTCACGGGCGAGAAAACGTTGCCTTTGGCCGCGGCGCTGTTGGTGCTGTCGCTGTCGCCCTGCGGCACCGTGAGAAATATTTTGATATTGCGCACGGAATTCGTGGCGCTCGTGTTCATAAAAGTCATGTTCAGGGTGAAATTTTCGCCGGCGCGGGCGATGACCGGATCGCAGCTGTAGCGGTCGAGGATGATCTTCGGCACGGTTTTTCCGCCCTGGCTCGAATCCACCGGCACGAATATCTGCTGCGTTTCCTCAAAATCCTTGCCGTCCCCGTCCGAGTAAGTGAGTTTCACCGTGAGCGGATAGTTCCCGCGCGTGAGTTCCTGCGCCGGCCGCAGGACAAAACTGACGGGCGCGGCGGCGCCTCCGGCCAGATCACCCAGCTTGCGCACGTTCGTGTCGGCGGTGAGCGTCAGCGTGGCGGCGGTGAGATCGGTCAGCGCCAGCGTCAGGTTTTTCGCCTCGAAAGCGCCCGTGTTTTTCACGTTGAAGGCGGCGGTGATATTCCCCTCCGCCGGCGTAAAAGCCATGTCGGTCAGGATGAGGTCGCTGACCGCGCCGCCGCCCGTGACGTTGATATACACCCTGTCGGTGATCGCCGCGTCACGGCCGTAGATATTCCCTTCCGGATCCATGTAGATGAAGGCGAAAGTCATCGTGTAGACCTTGGCCGCCGCCGCCGGGTCGATGAGAAAACTGAACGAGACGTTCTGCGAGCGGTCGTACTCGATATCTCCCAGATCCTGGATCATATTGACCCCGTCCGGGGAAAAGACGCTGTCCTCCTCAAAAACCGGCATTATCTGCACGTTCTTCGCGTTTTCCCAGCCGAGGTTTTCCACCGTGAGCGAGAGGTAGACGCGCTCCCCCGCGGCGCCGCTGGGGGTGGCCCGCGGTTTGAGGCGGAGATACGGGGCGTTGCCCGCGCCGGGGGTGGGTTCGGGGTCGTCGGAGGAGGATGAGGACGCAGCGGTGTTTATACGGATATTGCCGCCGGCAATGGTAAGTTCCGTGTCGTCCGATCTGATTTTTGCCTTGATCGGTATCACGTTGCGCGTGCCGCCGTCATAAGTGAGCGGAATTTTCACTTCGCCGGAGATATTATCAGCGAACCAGCTCAACTGCGGCAGTTTGGCGTCCTCACTGCCGTCGGTCAGATAAAAACTGCAAGCTGTTTCATCAATGTAAAAACGGATATCAGTGGCAGCGTCTATCTCAGTTTTATGGACGCCTTCCTGCAACTGGCTTAATGTCAGATGCAGGACGAACGATGTTCCAGATGTGATCTGAGTTTGTCCGCTTAGGTTGTAGTTTGTGACGGAAAAATCCTCCCCCGCCGCGAACACGGGCGGGCAGAGCGAGAGCTGCAGGGTGAGGGCGAGTATGGCGCAAAAAGATATAAGCCGGTTTTTTCTCATAAGCGGTTCTGTTCACTCTTTCTCCGGAATCAAAATTTTCCGGCGGCATAAAAATATGTTCCTTTTTTCATTATACTATACACC
>JAISEW010000205.1 GCA_031263945.1 Gracilibacteraceae bacterium
TACATATTCAACATCCTCTTTTGACGGATTAGTGTCGTCAAAACGCAGATTGCATTTACCGCCGAACTCCAGAGCCGTCCCGAAATTCAGGCAGATAGACTTGGCGTGACCGATATGCAGATAACCGTTCGGTTCCGGCGGAAAACGCGTGCATACCCTCCCGCCGTTTTTGTTTTCCTTCAGATCTTCGCGGATTATCGCGTGGATAAAATTCGCGGCTCTCGGCGTTTCTATGGAGAACAGCTCCCATCTGTCTGATTTTGGGATAGATTATAGCAAAAAAACAGCGGCGGTACAAACCATTATTGCCCAAGGGGATGTAGTGATAAATCATAGACAGAGCTTGATCCGCCTATATATCATCTGTGGTGAACACCTCACTTGTCCGTACAGGTAGGAGGACGCGCCCAGAAAAACCATGCTCTCCGCGTCGGTGGGGTCGATGCAAAAGGCGGTCCCGGCCGCGGTCGCGTAGAGGACGCCGTTTACGGCGCCAAAACGGGTGAAATGGGCGTGCCCGGTGAGAACGGCGCGAATATCGCCCTCTTGGATCATCCGCGTCAGGCCGTACCGAACCAGATCGCCCGAGATCACAAAAAAATCAGGGGAGGGGCTGTGGGCTTTGGCTCTGCGCAGCGCCGCCCGCAGCCGCCGGCCGTCGTCAATGATTTTTTCCGCGGGGAAATCGGACGCCGCCGTCAGAGGCGTGACGCGAAGGTGGGTATCGGACATATGGATAAAATTCATGGTTTTTCCCCCGGCATTTCCGAATGATAACACAAGTTTGTAAAAACTGCGGCGTGTTTTCTGTAAAATAATAATCCAGGGCAGTGGTTCAAAATTTTGAACCCTGCGGCGGTTGGGATGGGATCCGGCATAACACCGGAATGACGGGAAGGGATTGTATTTTTCAGGCGGAAGCGGTATATTAATAGTGCACGCAGGGATCGCAGGGATGCGAATTTATGTACGAGGAGGGGATCACTTGGCGAATTATGAGATCCTGTATCAGGACGCTTTTCCGATCGTCCGCTATCAGCTGCGGGCGGGGGAAAAACTGAAAGCGGAATCCGACGCGATGATCGCCATGTCGCCTAACGTCGATGTGACCGGCGGCGTGGAGGGCGGGGTCCTGCGCGGCCTCGGGCGGATGCTCGCCGGCGAGAAGTTCTTTTTCCAATATTTGGCAGCGACGCGCGGCGACGGCGAAGTGCTGTTCGGACACGCGCTGCCCGGCGGGATCATCGACGTGGAGCTGGACGGCTCTTACGGCCTACGCGTGCAGAAGGACGGTTTTCTCGCCGCCACGGAGGGCGTGGAGGTCAACACGCAGATGCAGAACCTCACGAAGGGGATATTCAGCGGCGAGGGTTTTTTCGTGTTAAACGTCTCCGGCCGAGGCACGGTGTTCCTGAGCAGCTACGGGGCGATCCACGCCATAAACCTCCAGCCCGGCGAGGAGATCATCATCGATAACGGGCATCTGGTCGCCTGGGCGGATTATATGTCGTACAAAATAACCAAGGCCTCCAACGGCTGGGTGTCAAGCGTCATGTCCGGCGAGTGTCTGGTCTGCCGTTTTACCGGGCCCGGCGTCGTGCTGATCCAGACCAGGAATCCGAGCGGGCTGAAAGGATTTATCAGCAAACTGGGGTTTAAAACCAGCTGAGGCGTCAGCGCTTCCCTAATGCTTCTCTAACCGCTGGCCTATCGCGCGCAGCACCGCTTCCCGGCTGCCTTTCGTATAGGAGGAGATCGGCAGCGATTTGAAAAAAACGCGTCCGTAGCTTTTGCGGTGCGCGCGGTCGTCGAGCAGGAGAAAAACGCCCCGGTCCTCCGTCGAGCGGATCAGGCGGCCAAAACCCTGTTTGAACTTGATTACCGCCTCCGGCAGCATCAGATCATAGAAGGAGCTGCGCCCCCGGGCTTCCAGTTTTTGCGCCCGCGCCTCCACCAGCGGCTGATCCGGCACGAGAAACGGCAACTTCACCATGACCAGACAAGTCAGGCTTTCGCCGATCAGGTCGATCCCCTCCCAAAAACTGCCGGTGCCGAGGAGGACGCTCGGCCCGCCGCTCCGAAACTCGGCGAGCAGCGACTCGCGCGACCCGTCCTGCCCCTGGGCCAGCACGCGCACGTCTCGCACCTCCGCGCGCATGGCCTGGGCCACGAGACGGAGAAAACGGTAAGAGGTGAAAAGCACCATCGTGCGCCCGCGAGCCAGTTCGGCCACCCGGCTCAGGTAGAGGCCGGTCTCGTCGGCCAGCGCCGTCTCGGTCCCGCCGTAAAGCGGCAGATCGTCAACCAGACAGAACAGGAGCTGCTCGCGGTAATTGAACGGGGAGGCCAGTTGCAGGGGCGTAAAGCGGTCGAGACCTATATTGTCCGCGAAATAAGCGAAATTGCCCTCGACGCTCAGCGTGGCGGAAGTGAGGATATTGCAGCCGTTTTTCTGGAAAAGCGCTTCCCGCAGGATATCGCCGGCGTTGATCGGCGCGTTGCGCAAAGTCGCCGTGTAAGAAAATTCCAAAAAAGGGATCCAGTCCTCGGCCGGGGCGGAGAGGCTGGTCAGTCCCGCCGCCGCGCTGTACATTTCGCCCGCGCAGCGGCTGAGCGTCTCGCGCAATTCGTTCAGCTGCTGATTTTCCAGGAAAAGCAGGTTCTGCATTTTGGTCAGGGCGTCGCTTAAAGATTTGAGCGCCCCGGCCAGGTTTTCCGTTTCCACGGCGAAAGCCTCAAAAGCGGCGGTCCCTATTTTTTCCGGCAGCAGGCGCAGGGCGTTTTTTCCCTCCAGCAAAGATCCCACCAGGCGAAAAAGGCTCTCGCTCGCCTCCTCCGCCGCCCGGCACAGATCCGGCAGTGTTTCCGCCTGCCGGGCGAAATCCAGCCAGTCGACTTCCGGTACCAGCCGCACCAGCTCGGCGGCAAAATGACGGTAATAACCGGCGACGCTGTGCCGGTTGTTTCCGCGCGCCAGCTCCAGCAGCCGGCGCAAACTGTCGGCGGTGAAGCTGAATCCGAGATGCTGCACGGCTTCCTCATAAAAATTATGCGCCTCGTCGACGACCAGATCTTCGTGTTCCGGCAGCACGGCGTTGTCCGTATTGATGTCGGCCAAGAGCAGAGAATGATTGACGATGACGATATCGGCTTTTTCCGCCGCCCGCCGCGCCTTGAGCATATAGCAGCCGTTTCGCTCGGCGCAGTGCCGGGGCGTGCAAAAATTGTTTTCGCAGCTGTATTTTTTCCAGGCCGCGCTCAGTTCCTCCCGCGGCAGTTCGCTCAGATCCCCGCTGCGCGTTTCCCGCGCCCAGACTAGGAGACAGAGCCAGGCCAGCAGCTCCTCCCGCGGCGCGTCCGGCGAGGGCTGGTTTTGCCGCAGCCGCAGACGGCAGCAGTAGTTGCCGCGGCCTTTTAAGAGGCAGAAGTTAAAAGAAAACGGCAGGACCGAGGCCAAAAACGGCAGGTCTTTCCGGCAGAGCTGTTCCTGCAAGGTGATGGTATGCGTGGCGACGACGACGCGGCATTCCCGGCGCCGGGCCCACCAAACGGCGGGCAGGAGGTAGGCCGCCGATTTGCCCGTGCCAGTGCCGGCTTCCGCCACGACGTTTTCCCGCTGCGTGAATCCGCGCGTGACGGCGCGGGTCATGAGACGCTGTTCCTCCCGTTCCTCAAAACCGGGCATCCGCCGCGCCAGGAGGCCGCCGGGCGCGAAACAGGATTCGACCCACTGCGGCGGCAGATCGACAGTCTGCCGGGGCGTTTTGGCGAACAGGCCTTCGCCATCCTCCGGCGCGAAAGGCATTTCGGTAAAAACAGGGCGATCCGGCGTCTGGCGCAGAGCTTCCCGCGCCGCCAGCTCGCAAAGACGGCCGAGGCCCTCGCCGCTGAAAGCGGCGGCGGCGCGCTGAAGCAGCCCTACATCAAAACTGAGGGCTTTGGCGCTTATTTTGGAAAATAATTCCATAGTAAGCCGGATCGCCCGCCAGGGCGCGGCGGCGCTCCGGGGCACGCGCAAAATCAGCGCCGCGGCCAGAGCGTCCAGATGGTATTTTCCGGCTGTGGGAAACACCGTCAGCGCCAACTCCCGCGTATCGGCCCAAAACCGCCTGTCTAAGCCGAGCGCCGGAAAACAGGCCTCCCAATCCGGACAGCCGTGGGCCAAAATCAGAGCGTCCCGGCTGAAAGCGCGCAGGGCGGCCGCCGCGGACGGCTCGGCGCCGCCGGCAAAATAAAAACGGCGATACAGCGGAAAATGGCCGTCCCCGACGCGCAGGGCGCCCACTTCCCAACCGCCGGTCGCCGCCTGTGCCGCGGCGCAAAAAACCAAAGCCGTCAAAACGCCGTCCTTTCTGCCGGGGCGCGCGGATCAGGCGTGGCGGTCGATCATCGCCTGCAGATCGGCTTTGCCGTTCTGGCCGCCGCTCAATCTGTCCACGCACTGGCCGCCTTTAAAAAGCAGCAGAGCGGGAATACTCTGTATGCCGTAGGTTTCGGCGACGCGTTCCGCTTCGTCCGTGTTCAGTTTGCCGACGATTGCCTTGCCAACGTTATCGTCGGCTACCGCGTCCACCGCCGGGGCCACCATGCGGCAGGGAGGGCACCAGGGCGCCCAAAAATCCACCAACACCGGCAGAGCGGCCTCTAAAACCTCCTTTTGCCAATTGTCTTCCGTAAATGTCTTGATGTTTGCGGAACTCATCATATTCCCCTCCTTCAGTTTAAAATTCAAACCCGGATATGCAGTTCCCGGAGCTGGGCGGCTGTCACCGCGTCCGGCGCCTGCGTCATGAGGCAGCTCGCGCTCTGGGTCTTGGGAAAAGCAATCACGTCGCGGATGCTGCCGCGTCCGGCCAGGATCATGATCAGGCGGTCCAGACCGAAAGCCACTCCGCCGTGCGGCGGCACACCGTAGGCAAAAGCCTCCAGCAGAAAACCGAAGTTTTCCCGCGCCCGCTCCGGCGTGAAGCCCAGCAGCTCAAACAGGCGGGCCTGCGTTTCCCCGCTGTGGATCCTGATACTGCCGCCCCCCAGTTCCATCCCGTTCAGCACGAGGTCGTAAGCCTTGGAGCGGGCGGCGGCCGGGTCGGTCTCCAGAAGCGGGATATCCTCGTCCAGCGGCGCCGTAAAAGGATGATGGATGGCGACGAAGCGTTTTTCCTCCTCATCGTATTCCAAAAGCGGAAATTCCGTCACCCAGAGGCACTCCAGCCGGCCGGGCAGGATCAGGTCCCGCCGCCGCGCGATCTCCAGCCGGAGCTGGCCCAAGGCCTGATAGACGACGGAGGGTTTGTCGGCGCAGAAAAACAGGACGTCGCCCGCCTCGCCCTCCAGACGGCTGACGACAGCCCGGATCTCATCCTCGGTGAAAAATTTGAGGATCGGGGATTTCCGCTCTTCCGGGGTGATCACTCTATAAGCGAGCCCTTTCGCGCCGTAGCGGGCCACAAAATCAGTCAGCTCGTCCAGCTCCCGCCGCGGCGCGCCGGCAAAACCTTTGGCCCGGATCCCTTTGACCAGACCGCCGCGGGCGGCCATGTCGGCAAAAACCTTAAAACCGCAGCCGCGGGCGATGTCGGCGATGTCAACCAGCTCCATGCCGAAACGCGTGTCCGGTTTGTCCGTGCCAAAACGCTCCATCGCCTCCCGGTAAGTCAGGCGGGGCAGCGGCGCCGGTTCCCGCCCGGTCACATCGCTGAGGATGAGCCGGATGAGCCCTTCCGCCGCGCCCATGACGTCCTCCGCGTCCACAAAGGACATCTCCAGATCCAGCTGGGTGAACTCCGGCTGGCGGTCGGCCCGCAGATCCTCGTCCCGGAAACAGCGCGCGATCTGGTAATATTTTTCCATGCCGGAGACCATGAGCAGCTGTTTGAAAAGCTGGGGCGACTGCGGCAGGGCGTAAAAAGCGCCGGCGTTGACGCGGCTCGGCACCAGATAGTCGCGCGCTCCTTCCGGCGTCGATTTGCCGAGGATCGGCGTCTCTATTTCCCAGAACCCCGCTTCGTCCAAGTAACGGCGCATGATCTGCGTGACCCGGTGGCGCAGGCGGAAGGCGCTCTGCATTTCCGGGCGGCGCAGGTCCAGATAGCGGTATTTGAGCCGGATGCTTTCATCCGCGTCCGCTCCGTCCTCTATATAAAAAGGCGGAGTTTTGGCCCGGCTGAAAACGGTCAGGGCCGCGGCCACGATTTCCACTTCCCCCGTCGCCATTTTCGGGTTTTCTGAGCCTGCCGGCCGGAGACGCGCGCGGCCCGTCACCGCGATCACATATTCGGAGCGCAGTTTTTCCGCGTCGGCAAAGCCCGCCTCCCCCATGTCGGGGTTGAAAACCACCTGCGCCAGCCCGGACCTGTCTCTCAGATCAACAAAAATAACGCCGCCATGGTCACGGCGCGACTGCACCCAGCCGTATAATTTTACTTCCCGCCCGGCGTCCCCTGAGCGCAGCGACCCCGCGTCCGTTCTTCCTTCCAGCATTTGACCGTCTATCCCTCCGTTATTTCTCAGAATGGAAAAAAATCCCAATCAGGTGCGCCGCCGATGAATTGGCGCGCCCTTCCGAATTATACCATAGCTGCGCCGGCTTTGGCAACGGCCGCCGGCATCCAAAGATCATCACATGACCGTGCGGAACAAACCGGCGACGACGCCGACAATCGTGACGTCGCGGGTGTAAATAGGCGACATGGAGGAATTTTCCGCCTGGAGAAGCACCCTGTCTTTTTCCCGAAAATAGCGCTTGACCGTGGCCGAGTCCTCGTCCAGCAGAGCGACGACGATCTCGCCGCTGCGGGCCGTATTCTGCTGGCGGACGAGGATGAGATCGCCGTCCAGGATGCCGGCTTCGATCATGCTTTCCCCGGATACCCGCAGCATAAAAGCCTCATAGCCGCCGAGCATGTCATGCGGCACGGGAAACGTGTCCTCGATATTTTCCTCCGCCAGTATCGGCGCGCCGGCCGCCACGCGGCCCAGGACCGGCACGTGCCGCACGCGGTGAAAATAAACGTTTTCATCCATGTCGAGGATCTCGATGGCGCGCGGTTTAGTCGGGTCGCGCCGGATATAACCTTTTTGCTCCAAAGTTTGCAGATGGCTGTGTACGGTGGCGCTGGAGCTGAGACCCGCCGCGAGGGCGATCTCCCGCACCGAGGGCGGATAACCTCTTTTCGCGACCCCGTCCCGGATAATATTTAGGATCGCCTGCTGGCGCTGAGTCAAATCGGACATGGCCTTCCTCCTTGGCGATAGAAAAGAAAGCGGTTAGGGACTGTTTGGAAATAAAGTGGTCAGTTGGCGACGAAATTTCGCGTCCTGGTCAGGCGGTAGGTTCCGCTAATACTGGTGGTATTTGCGGGTTCTGCCAACGCAGCCAGGGCGCGAAAGATCAAGTCAAATGGCTGCGTTATTTCCAAA
>JAISEW010000209.1 GCA_031263945.1 Gracilibacteraceae bacterium
AAAACCTATTGTAGCATACGCTAACGGTAAAGTCAAGTTTGTATTTTGTCCGCCGCCATGATATAATTTCTGAAAACAAGTCGTTTCATGGGGAGGTTTGTCATGATCAGATCTGTCACCGCGGCCACGCGCGAGATCGACGACGCGGAAGCCGCCGTAGCCGAGATCACCGCGGCGCTCGGCTTGGAGAAAAATTTGCGGAAAAACTCTTTGGGCATCATTTCCTGTTTCTCGGAATTCGCGGATACCGGCGTGCTGAAAGCGGTTTGCGACGCGCTGCCCTTTGACTGCGTCGGGGCGACGACCTGCCTTTGCGCCGCCCGCGCCGAGATCGACCAGATCATTTTAACGGTCACGGTTTTGACGAGCGACGATTGTGATTTCCAAACGGCGGGGATCCCCATCGGGGATAATTATGAAAATTCTGTGAATTCCGCCCTGACGGCCCTGCTCGCCCAAAACGGGAAACCCGCGCTGTTTTTGAGCTATTTTCCCCTGATGAACACGATAAGCGGCGACATGATGCTGACGGCCATCGACAAAGCGACGGGCGGCATCCCGCTTTTCGGCACGACGGCGCTCGATCATACCATGGACTACTCCACGGCCCAAACCGTTTATAACGGCGAGGCTTTCCGGGAAAAGCTGGTTTTGGCCGCGGTCTGCGGCGCGCCGAATATCTCTTTTCATATCGCTTCCCTTGACGAAACGAAGTTCCGGAGTCAGAAGGCGCTGATCACCGCCTCCGACGGCAATATCCTCATCGGAGTCAACGGCAAAACCGCGCTGGAATACCTGGAGGAAATCGGCCTGACCAAGGCGGAGCTCGCTTCCGGTCTCGGCGTCATACCGCTGGTCGTCGATCACAAAGACGGCACGGAACCCGTCGTCCGCGCGGTCTTCGCCCTCACGCCGGACGGGCACGCGGTCTGCGGCGGGGCGATGCCGGTGGGCGCGACTTTGACTATCGGGCGTGTTGACAGGAATGACGTCCTGCGGACCACGGAAAACACCGTAAAACCGCTGGCGGACCAAGAAGGCGTCGTGTTGAGCTATTCCTGCATAGCGCGCTACCTCGTCCTGGGCGCGGATAATGCCGCGGAGGCGGAAAAAGTACGCGCCGCGGTCGGCGAGGCCCCGTATCTCTTCGCTTGCAGCGGCGGGGAGATCTGCCCTCTTCTCGCCGCGGACGGCCGGCTGAAAAACTTTTATCATAACTACACCAACGTTTTTTGCAAAATGAGTTAGGTTTTATGGATGAATTTGGAAATCAAGACGGCGGCTCGTCTGTCCAGGAACTGCAAAAGGAAATAAAGGCCTTAAAAAGAAAACTCGCCCTCTCAGAGGCCAATCTGGCGCGAGCGAGGCAAACCGCTCTGGCCCAGGACCGGGTCGAGACCATTTTGAATGAGTCGCTGAAAAAAGATCTGCAATTCTTTAAGCTGGTCCTGGAAAACGCGACCCATATCCTTTTGCTGCTTGATATTGACGGGCGTTTTTCCTACGCTTCCGCCAGATTCTTGACCGACGCGGCGATAGCGAATTTCGGCCTGATCGACGGCCATCACTATAAGGACGTTTTGCGAACGCTGATCACCGAGGGCGAGCTGGACAAATTCACCGCCATGGTCGAAAGCGCCGCGGCGCGCAAAAGCACGGTATCCTTTGAGCAGCAGCTGGATTTCAATTTCCAGGGATCGCCGCGTATTTTTTCTATTCTCATCACGCCCATGATCGACGAGAACGGCAAAAGCACCGGGATCATGATCCTGTTCAACGATATCACCGCGATCAACAACGCGCTGGAGGCGGCAAATCTGGCGAATCGCGCCAAATCGGAATTCCTGGCCAACATGAGCCATGAGATCCGCACGCCGATGAACGCTATCGTCGGCATGACCTCTATCGGCAAGGCGGCGGCCGACCTTGAGCGCAAAGACTACTGTTTTGCCAAAATTGAGGAAGCGTCGAGTCATTTGCTCGGCGTGATCAACGATATTTTGGACATGTCCAAGATCGAAGCCGGGAAATTGGAACTCTCCGCGGTGGAGTTCAATTTTGAAAAAATGCTCCAGCGGGTGGCCAGCGTCGTCAATTTCCGCGTCCACGAGAAAAAACAGGTATTCACGGCGCATATCGACGGCGCGCTCCCCAAAACCTTCATCGGGGACGACCAGCGGATCGCCCAGGTCGTCACCAATCTCTTAGGCAACGCGATCAAATTCACGCCGGCAGGCGGTTCCGTGACTCTTGACGCGCGGCTGCTGCGCGAGGACGACGGCGTGTGCGCCATCCGGGTAAAAATAACCGACACCGGGATCGGCATCAGCCCGGAGCAGCAGGCCCGCCTGTTCCAGTCATTTCAGCAGGCCGAGAGCAGCACGACGCGCAAATTCGGCGGCACGGGCCTGGGGCTGGCCATTTCCAAGAGTATTGTGGAAATGATGGGCGGCGAAATATGGGTGGAATCGGAGTTCGGCCGGGGCTCATCCTTCATTTTTACGATCCGGCTGCGGCGCGGCGCGGAGGAAAACGCCGATCAGCGCGACAGCGTGGATTGGCGTGATATGCATATCCTCGCGGTAGACGGCAACCCGGATGTTTTATCGTATTTTGCGGAAATCATCCGGGGTTTTGGCGCTCATTGCGCCGCCGCGGCGAATGTCGGGGACGCGCTCGGCATGATAGAGCAAGGCGGCGGTTATCACATCGCTTTTGTGGACTGGGAAACAGCGGGAATAGAGGGCCTTCGCCTGATCAACGCCGGGGCGGGGCGGCCCGCCGCCGTGGTGGTCATGATCGCGCCCAACGACTGGGGCGCGGCCGCGGCGGAAGCGAAAAAAGCAGGGGCCGGCCAAGCCCTGTTTAAGCCGTTTTTCCCGTCCGGCATCCTGGATATCATCACGGAGACTTTGGGCGCCAAGCAGCAGCCGGCGGAGGACGACGACCGGACGGACGCTTCCGC
>JAISEW010000214.1 GCA_031263945.1 Gracilibacteraceae bacterium
ACCGCAAGTGCGGTTGGCGCGGACGCTGACCGAACATTCCTTCGCCGACAGGGCGTTTTTCTGCAACAGCGGAGCGGAAGCAAACGAGGGAGCGATAAAGCTGGCCCGAAAATACGCTAAAAGACACTATGGCGAACATAAAACGAAGATAATAAGCCTGCGCGGATCCTTTCACGGCCGAACGCTGGCTACGGTGACCGCCACCGGGCAGGAACGCTATCATAAAGGTTATGAGCCTCTGCCTGCTGATTTTGGCTACGCGGAACGCGACGACGCCGCCGCGCTGGAGGAAGTGCTGGACGAACAAACAGCGGCGTTTTTTCTTGAACCGGTGCTGGGCGAGGGCGGCGTGTTTCCGCTGAGCAAAGAATTTATGCTGGCCGCGAGAAATATTTGCGCGAAAAAAGGAATTTTGCTTGTCTTTGACGAAGTACAGGTTGGTATGGGCAGAAGCGGATACTTGTTTGCGCATGAAGCCTATGGCGTCAGGCCGGACGTTATGACTTTGGCCAAGGCTTTAGGCAACGGTATCCCCATCGGCGCCGTACTGGCCGGCGGTCAGGCGGCGGAAACGTTCGCGCCGGGCGATCACGCCTCCACCTTTGGCGGCAATCTTCTGGCGACGGCCGTGGCAAACCGGGTGACGGAGATCATGACGGAGGAAGGCTTTTTGCCGGCGGTGCGGGAGAAAAGCGCCTGGTTTGCCGCCGAACTGGGAAAACTGGCCCGAAAAGCCGCTATTCCCGGACAGGTACGGGGCATGGGTTTCATGCTCGGGTTGCCTGTCGGCGAGACCGGGCCGCGCGTTGTGGAGAACTGCCGCCGCAAGGGATTGCTTGTGAACTGTGTCGGCGGCGACACATTGCGATTTTTACCGCCGCTGACCGTGTCCGGCGCGGAAATGGAAGAGGCGCTGGATATTTTAGCTGGAGTTTTAGGGAACACCTGAAAATATGATACCAGGAAAAGAGGATCAAATATGAAACTTTCTCAACGCATAATGGCGATAAAACCGTCCGCCACCCTGGCGGTTGACGCTAAAGCCGGGGAACTCAAGGCGCAGGGCAAAGATGTCATTTCTTTTGGCGCCGGCGAGCCGGATTTCATCTCGCCGGAGGCGGCTTTTGCCTACGCGCGCCGGGCGATGGACGAAGGACGGACTCATTATCCGCCTACCCCGGGCATACCGGAGCTGCGCCGGGAGATAAGCGATTATTATAAGCGGCGCTTCGGTTTGCCGGTCGAGCCGGCGCAGATCGTCGTGGGCTGCGGCGCGAAACCGATGATTTATGAAGCGCTGGCCGCCATTGTTGACGCGGGGGACGAAGTTATCCTTCTGGCGCCGACGTGGGTAAGCTATATAGAACAGATACGGCTTGTGGACGGCAAAGTGGTCGTTGTCGATACGGAGAAAACGAATTTTGTCCCGGATTTACAGATGACAGAACAGGCGATCACGCCGCGTACGACGGCGATTTTACTCAACTCTCCTTCCAATCCGACCGGGATCATGTATGGCGAGGATATTTTGCGGGGACTGGGCGCCTTGGCGGTCAAACACGATTTGTGGCTTATCTGGGATGAAATATATGAACAGTTGGTGTACGGGGAAAATCGGCATTTTCATCCGCTGCAGCTCATGCCGGAACTCGCGGAGCGCATTATTACGATAAACGGGGTGAGCAAGACCTACGCCATGACCGGCTGGCGCATAGGATACGCTTGGGGGCCGCGGAAGGTCATGGATAAAATAAACGCTTTTCAAAGCCATCTCACTTCTGGGGCGACTTCGATCGCGCAATGGGCGGCACTGGGTGTTATGCGGGAGAGCGAGGCGGATATGCGTAAAATGCGGGATGCGTTTCAGGCCCGTCGTTCTTTGATTTGCGGCTTGCTGGCCGTGATGCCGCTTATCAGCTTTCCGGAGCCGCAGGGCGCTTTTTATGTCTTTATTAATATAAAAAATTGCTTAAACAAATCATATAAAGGGCAATTATTGCAAGATGATATCGAGTTTTGCGCGGCGCTGCTTGAGGCTGAATTGGTGGCCGTCGTGCCGGGCAGCGCGTTTTTCGCTCCCGGTTACTTGAGAGTTTCCTACGCGACCGGGGAAGACGCCATCAGGGAGGGGATGTCCAGGTTGCGAAGATTTTTGGAGGAAATCAAATAAATACACAAAAAAAAGACATTTTTTATAAAAAAACTATAGACAAATGAAATAGATTAATGTTAAAATCATGATGCGGCATGGCGCCATCGGACGGACGCGGCTTTGCCGCCGTAAAGAATAGTAAAGATAATAAAGCGCTGTCCGCTTTATTTCAGGCGGCGCTTGATAAAGGGAGGGATGTGTGTGGCTCTCGGTCAACCCAAGCGGCGAGGAAGGCTGAACTCGCTGATGGCTCTTGTTCGCCGGCACGGAATGTGGCGGGTCATATTGCCGTTGGCGCTGATTCCTGTTTTGGCGGTTGTTTTGTTTTTGAATCTGTCACAACAGGCGCCGGGAGGAGAAAAAGAGAATATTCCCGTTTTGGCGGCGGCGTCCGGCAATGAAAATGTGGTGGAAATCCTGCCTCAGACGGAAAGGGACGCTGAAACGCCTTTGCCCGGCGCGGAAGGCGAGGCGGCGCTGACCGGAGAAGCGGAGACAGAGAGCGCCCTGATCAATACGGGCGACCGGCTTTACCCGACTAAAGATCCTTTTGCCGACGCGGAATTGACGAATGTTACTTTTGTCGGAGCGCTCTTAAGCGGAGACGGATCCGGCGTGGCCATGCTGAGGGCGGACAGTACCTCCTACATAGTGAGGACTAGTGACTTCGTCGGCAAGTCAGCCTGGCAGGTGGTGGCGCTGGCGGTGGATTCCGTGACGCTGAAAAACGGAGCTATGACGAGGGTGCTTTATATGACAAAGCCGGATCTAACGGATATCATCAAATAACGAAAGGAGCTGAGAGTGTTGTTTGGCACCGAATCGCGAAAGAGCGCTTCAAGAGGAATAATCGTTTTAATTTTTTTAAGTCTGGTGTTTTGCGCGTTTCCGGCGTTTGCCGCCGAAGTGTCCGAGATCGGGGAGGCGGAGTATGTAGTTCGGGCGGGAGACACCTTGGAAGGCATCGCCCGTCAATACGGGGTGGATGTGAACGAGTTGGCCGCCCTGAACGGCATCACGAACAAGAGTTTGATCAACACAGGTCAGACGCTTAAAATCCCGGGACTCGAACCGGCGCCCGCCGCTGAGACGACGCCGGGAGCGCCTAACGCTTCCTGGGATTCGTCCTATATTTCCATCGACGTGCGAGAAGTCGATATCAGGGATGTGCTTTCCGCTTTGGCGGTCAGCACGGGCACCAATATCGTCTATAAAGGCGGCGCCACCCAGATCACCCTGCGGATGGAAAACGTTACGCCGCTCGCCGTGCTGGACTATGTGACGCGGATCGCCAACCTGATATACCAGCGTAAAGATGGGATGATTATAGTCGCTTCGCGCGGCGATATGAGCAATTATTTTTATGAGGAAGAAGCTATCACCCTCTTTAAGTTGCATTACATTACCGGAGATCAGGTGGCGGAGAGAATGAACGATTCATTAATGCCGGCTTCGGTCTCTATGGTATATCACGAAGGCGGAAGCCGCTATCTATGGGTCAAGGGTCTGCCGGGGGAACTGGCGCGGGTGCGGGCAGTGCTGGAAGTGATGGATACTTCGGATAATATTTTGGGCGGCAGCGACGCTATACCTGATTATTTGAGGTTTATTCAGCTTTCTTATCTGAACGCGGCGGAATTCAACACGGTGCTGGGAAGTCTCGGCTTCCAGCCGGGTATCGCCATGCAGAGCGATTCCATGAATTTGCTTTATTTGGGTAACGATGATGATTTCGCCGTTATAGCCAAAATCCAGGAAATCATTGATGTGAAACAGTCGTCGACGACGGTCAAGCGGGTGATAGATTTCACGACCGATCCGGATGAAGGCTACGAGCGCTTGCAGATCCGCCGGGATTTGATTTGCGAGATGACCGGCATTTCCCCGTCGCGTTTCTATATCTCCAGCAATATCGCCAAATCCAGCGGCAGTACCAGGTATATCATGTACTTGCGCGGCACGCCGGAAGAAGCGGCGGAAGTCGAGCGGGTCGTCGCGCAAATCGGCGAGTGACGGCGTGATGGAGAACGGTATTGATGAACTGCTGCGGCGGACGGTGCGGAAAAAAGGTTCCGATCTGCATATCGCCGTAGCCAAAAAGCCGTGTATCCGCATCAACGGCGCCCTGACCGAGGAGGAAGACTGGCCGCCGCTGAAGCCGCAGGAAGTGGAAGATTTGCTGTTGCCCATCCTGAAAGAAGAGCAGATATCCCATCTGCGGGAAGTATGGGAGTTGGATTTTTCTTACGCCATTCAGGATTGCGGCCGTTTCCGCGGCAATATCATCTGGCAGCGCGGCACTTTGGCGGCGGTTTTTCGGGCAGTGCCCTTTATAATTCCTAAGTTTGACGATCTCGGCCTGCCGGAAGACGCGCGGCGGCTTTGTTCACTGACGCGGGGGCTGGTACTCGTGACCGGGCCGACCGGCAGCGGCAAATCCACGACGCTGGCGGCCATGATCAATCTGATCAATGAAACTCACGCCCATAATATCGTGACGGTTGAGGATCCGATAGAGTTTTTGCACAGCCATAAGGCTTCCATCGTCCGCCAGCGGGAGATAGGCACAGACACGCACAGTTTTGCCAACGCGCTCCGGCAGGTGTTAAGGCATGATCCGGATGTCATCATGATCGGAGAAATGCGGGACATTGAGAGCATCGGCATTGCCGTGACCGCGGCGGAAACCGGGCATTTGGTTTTTTCCACCTTGCATACGCAGACGGCGCCGTTGACGATTTCACGCATCATTGATTCCTTTCCGGAAGGACAGCGGCAGCAGATAAGACAACAGTTAGCCAATTCCCTGCGGGCGGTCATTTCGCAAAAACTCATGCCTACGGCGGACGGGCGGGGACGGGTGGCGGCTGTTGAATATATGATCGATACGCCGGCAGTGCGCAGTATTATCCGGGAAGGCAAGGAGCATCAGCTGTACAGCAGTATTCAGACAGGGCAGCACGTGGGAATGCAAACCCTTGACCAGGCGCTCTTGCGGCTCATGCAGCAAGGGAAGGTGAACCGCAAGGACGCGCTGGAGAACGCGGTGGACAGAAGCGAGTTGGAACGGTTGATACAGCAGGCCGTATTTTAACGGAGGTTAGCATGGCGTTATTTCGATACGAAGCTTTTAATATACAAGGGCAGGTCGTTTCCGGCGAAATAAGCGCGGACACGCAGACGGCGGCCATAAACCGTTTGCATGAAGGCGGGCTTACCGCTTATGATCTGCAGGAAACGAAGGATAAAGCGAAGAAGAAAAGCAAGGCGCTTTTCAGCGCCAAAAAAGTCACTTTAGGCGATCTTTCCGTGTTCAGCCGCCAGCTGGGAGTGATGATCAACGCCGGTATTCCGGTGACACGGGCGATTTCTACTTTGAGCAAACAGACGTCGAACCAGACGATGGCTGAAGCGCTGGAAGCGATAGCCCGGGATGTGGAAGGCGGTTCCGGTCTCGGCGACGCCTTTGAGCGTCATCCTAAAATTTTTAACGAACTGTATGTGTCAATGCTTCGGGCCGGCGAACTGGGCGGGATTTTGGAAACCACGCTCATGCGTCTGGCCGAGCAGCTGCGCCGCGATAAACAGTTGAGCGACAGCTTAAAAAGCGCGATGAATTATCCTCGCATAATCATGATTTTTGCCGGCGTGGTATTTTTTGCCATGTTGATATTTATGGTGCCCATTTTTCAGGGCATGGTCGCCGACGGAGCGGGGGAGAGCGCGGAAATGCCGGCTATTTCCCTGTTCATTTTCGCTTGGTCGAACAGCATCCGCACGTTTTGGTATTTCTGGATTTTGGGAGCGGCGGTGCTTATTATTTTAGTCATGGCCTTCGCGAAAAGCCCGACCGGACATCGGTTATACGAAAACAACAAACTGCATATGCCGGTTTTTGGCGAGATAAACCTCAAATCGGTTATCGCCCGTTTTTCCCGCACTCTGGCCACGCTGCTTGAAGGCGGCATCCCGATCGTCCAAGCT
>JAISEW010000003.1 GCA_031263945.1 Gracilibacteraceae bacterium
GCGCGTTTATGCTTATAATATAGCATATACAGGGAATATTGTCAAGACCTTTCCGAAAAAAAGTTGTGACTACGTTGCGGATGAAGAAAAACGGCTCTGACCGGGCGTTTCAGAGCCGTGTTTGCTTATTTTTCTGAAACTCCCGCTAGGAAAAAAGCGGCGGGTCCCGCCATGTATTTGTTGCTGCTGGGTTTTATGGCGGGGGCTTTTATCGCTTTCGCCGCCGAAGGCTCAAACATGGCGGCGCATAGTCTCCTGGCCCGTCCCGAAACCTACGGTCTGGGCAAATGCCTGGCCGGCGCGATCTTCGGAACCGGTCTGATGATGGTCGTCGTCGCCGGGGCGGAGCTTTTTACCGGCAACACCCTGATGATCATGGGCGTCATGAGCAAAGAAATCTCCTGGAGCGCCATGCTGCGCAACTGGTTGCTGGTCTACGCGGGCAATTTCGTCGGCTCCGCCGCTCTGGCTTGGGCGATGAAATGAATTACAGCGGCCTTTTGGGTTCCGGCGGCGGTCTTTTGGGCGGCATGACGGTCAAAATCGCCTTGGGCAAAGTCCACCTGAGTTTTGGCCAGGCGCTCGTCCTCGGTATCCTCTGCAACATTCTGGTCTGCGCCGCCGTTTGGATGGCGGCCGGGGCCAAAGACATCACCGGCAAGATATTTTCCTGTTTCTTCCCAATTTGGCTGTTTATTACTTCTGGATTCGAACACAGCGTGGCCAACATGTACTATGTCCCGGCGGGGATCCTGGCCAAGGGCAACGAAGCTTGGCTGAGCGCCGCGGGGCTGGATCCCGCCGGGATCGCCGACCTGACCTGGGGGCGTTTCTTCGCGTGCAACCTGCTCCCCGTAACCATCGGCAACATCATCGGCGGCGGCGTTTTTATCGGCCTTGTTTATTGGGTTTGCTACATCAGAACTCGTTAAAACAAAGGAGGTTGAGCATGACCAACGCGCCCCCCGTCGCCAACCGGTTTCGGGAATCGCTTCTTAATAAAGAGGAGCTGACAGTCACTTACGAATTGATTCCCGGCCGGGGCGCGGTCGAGGACAGTCAGGCGGATCTGCTGGAAAAAGCCTTGGAGGCTGTACGGAGCGATCTGGCCCAAGCCGTGTCCGTCACGGACAACCCCGGCGGGAACCCGGCCATCCTCGCCGACGCCATCGGCGATTACTTCCTGGAACGCGGCTCGCAGCCCCTTGTGCATTTTACCATGAAAGACCGCAACCGCAACCAGATCGAAAGCCAGCTCTACGCCCTGCGTCGCAAAGGGATCGAAAACCTGCTCGTCATGACCGGCGACTATCCGGTAGGCGACGTCCGTCATCGCGCCAAACCGGTCTTTGACTACGACCCGGTCCACGCCCTGCGCCTGATCAAACGCCTGAACGCGGGACTAAGCTACGCCCGCGGCTCGAAGACCATCCAAGTCAAACCGACGAACTTTTTCGCCGGCGTCGCCGTTTCTCCCTTCAAATGGACGGAAGCGGAAAGTTACGGCCAGTACCGCAAGCTCCAGCTGAAAGTCCGGGCCGGCGCCGACTTCATCGTCAGCCAGTTGGGTTACGACGCGCGTAAGATGCAGGAACTCGTGACCTTTGTCCGGGAAGCTGAGTTGAACGTGCCGGTGATCGCCAATATCTATGTTCTGAATTTCGGCGCGGCCAAGGTCATGCACGCCCGTCAGGTGGCGGGCTGTTATGTGACGGATCGCCTTCTGGCCCGGTTGGACGCCGAGCGCCAGAGCGCCGACAAAGGCAAATCCGCTTTCATTGAGCGCGCGGCCAAGATGTACGCCATAGCCGCGGGCATAGGTTACGACGGCGTGCATATCGGCGGCGCTTATATCGAAAATCCGGGAACATTGGAGCACATCATCAGGCGCGGCAAGGAACTTGCCCCTCGGTGGGAGAATCTTACAAGCGAGCTGGACTTCGCGCCGGATGGCGGCTTCTACCGCTACGAACAGGCCCGCCGGCCGGATCCCCGTCTGCCGCTGGGTAATTACCGGCTGTCGCGGCGTTTTCACCGGCTGATGTTCGAACCGGGCCGCGGACTCTTCGGCCTGATGAAAAATCTCAGCCGCGCCGTAGAGGGGAAAAAAGGGTCCCAGCGCTTGCACGGCCTGGAGCATCTGGGAAAAACACTGCTCTATGACTGCAAGGACTGCGGCGACTGCGCCCTGCTGGATCTGGCCTACCTCTGTCCGATGTCGCAATGTCCGAAACAGCAGCGCAACGGACCGTGCGGCGGCAGCTGCGACGGCTGGTGCGAAGTGCATTACGGCAAGCGCCGCTGCATCTATGTGCGGGCCTACGACCGGCTGGCGCGCTATAAGGAAGCGGATCGCCTGCAAACCTATGAGATCGAGCCTTGTGACTGGAACCTCTACCAGGGATCATCCTGGGTGCATTACTACTTGGGTCAGGATCACAGCGCGGAACGCGCGAAGATGTAAATTTTAGATATTAAATCGAGGGGGAGGGAGTATTGTGCCGCAATTTACAGAAGTCGCCTACGACAATGTCAAGGATTTTGTCTTTGGGACGGCGAAATATCCGGTGACGCTTAAAAACGGCATTGTCATCGGCGGGGGTAAAGTGATCCCGGAGGTCAATTTTACTTTGCCGCCCATGGCGGTCAGCGAGGCGACCTGGCCGGAAGTCATCCGCCAGTACAGGGAGATCGCGGAAGGCATCAGTATTCGGGCGAAGGAACTGGAATTCCCCGCTTTCGTCGCGGAAATCGAGGTTCTGCCGCCTATGACCTTTAACCCCAAATGGGGGGCCGAGGTCTGTAAAACGGTCGTGGACGTCGTCAAGAAGCATGAGGGCAAAGGCGGGGCCAAAGGCGCCGTGAGACTGACCCCGGTGGACATCCGCGAAGGTAAAGGCGTCACGCATATGTGGCGCGGCTCGCATTGGGACAGGGTCTTGGAAGCTTTCGAGCTGGCGGCGGACGCCGGCGCCGATCTTCTGGCCATCGAATCCATTGGCGGCAAGGAAGTCCACGACGAAGCCAATATGTACGCCGATATCGCCAAATCCATTTTCGCGCTGGGGGTCATCGGGGCGCGGGACATGGAAAAACTGTGGACGGAAATCGTGCGTATCGCCAAAGCCAAAGATTCCGTCGCTTCCGGGGACACGGCCTGCGGCTTTGCCAACACGGCTATGGTTTTGGCCGAACGAAACATGATCCCCAAAGTTTTCTCGGCGGCGGTGCGCGCTGTGGCTTCGGTGCGAACACTGGTCGCGGTGGAAGTCGGCGCCGTGGGCCCGGACAAGGACTGCGGCTATGAAGGCCCCTTTATCAAGGCGATCTCCGGCACGCCGATTTCCATGGAAGGCCGTTCGGCGGCCGGCGCCCATCTCTCCTCGGTCGGCAATGTGGCGGGCTGCGTCTGTGATCTCTGGAGCAATGAGTCCATCCAGAATATCAAACTTCTGAGCGGGTTCGCCCCGACTGTCGGCATCGAACAACTCATATACGACGCCCGCCTCTTTAACGCGGCCATCGCCCGCGGCCCCGAGGCGACGCTGCTTTTGCGCGATCTGCACGCGGAAAGCGACAGCCAGCTAAACCCGGAAGCCTATATCTTGCAGCCGGAAATCGTCATCGCCATCTCCAAGGAACTGGTCAAGGAGCGGGGGCATTACGCCAAAGCGAAGAAAGCCGCCGAACAGGCCCTGCTGCATATTCAAAAAGGCTGCCAGGACGGAAAGCTTATCCTGAGTAGCCGCGAGACGGATTATGTGGAGAGTTTGCTGGAAACCGTCGCCGACCTGCCCTCGGATGAGGGAAAATTCATTGACAGTATCGCCGGGGACTGCGAAAAATTCGACCCCAAGATGTACGATATGTGACCCGATCCCAAATTCACCCGCCGCCTGCCGCGGGGTACCGCTTAACGGAGGGACACCCATGAACTTCAGCATTTTGAATGACTTTTCGCTGGTCACGCGCATTGGCGTAACTGTCTTTCGCGATAACGGCGAACTGTGCCACGCGACCCCGGCATTTGAACACAGCCGGGAAACGATGGC
>JAISEW010000109.1 GCA_031263945.1 Gracilibacteraceae bacterium
GATGGGCGTTGCGCCGGACGCATCGCTGATCCAGAAATTTGACGCGGCCTTTGACCGGGTCGAAGTCATTGGCGACGCCCAAAATGGCGGTAAAATTTACCAGGCCTTGAAGCAGGGCTTTACCATAGCCTGCGGGATTTGAGCCTGCGGGGACTTGCGGAATCCAAAAGTTCCCTGCGTCAGCCGCAGGCGTTGCCGCATCTGAACTCCAAGGCGCCGCTGTAAAGTTCCCGGGAGAAGTCGTTCACCCCCGGGATGCCGCAGGCGTCGGCGCGGCAGTGGGCGCAATGACGAAAAACGGGCAAATAGGCCTCCGCTTCCGCCCGCGCCTTTTCCAGCGCCAGGCAGTCGGGGGCCGCCGCGTCGGCAAACTCGCCTTGGGGAATAAGGGGCATAATATTATGCGTTTTTGCGCCCAGCGCGGCTGCGGCGCGGGCGATCCCCGCTATATGCCGGTCGTTCACGCCGGGGATCAGCACGGTGTTGACCTTGATCTCCATGCCGGCCGCGGCGGCGGCTTCCAGCCCCGCCAGCTGGCGGTCCAGCAGCAGCTGCGCCGCCGCCGGCCCGGTGTAGACGCTGCCGCCGAGCGTGACATGCGAGACGATTTTCGCGCCGACGGCGGGATCGACCGCGTTCACGGTCACGGTGAGATGACGAACTCCGACGTCGCGCAGTTCGGCGACCCGGTCAATAAGGCCCAGCCCGTTTGTGGAGAGGCAGAGGGCCAGATGCGGAAAACGGCCGCGGACATGGCGGAAAGTCTCAAGGGCCGCGCCGTCGGCCAGGGCGTCGCCGGGGCCGGCTACGCCGACTACCGATAAAACAGGGCAAAGCTTCAGCGCGCGGGCGACGGCGTCCGCCGCCTGGGCGGGCCGCAGGATCCCCGCCGTCACGCCGGGGCGCGCTTCAGTCGCGTTGATATCCCGTACGCAAAACCGGCATTTGATATTGCACACCGCGCTGACCGGCAGATGGAGGCGGCCATACTCGCCCCCGCCGCCTGCGTCAAAACAGGGATGGCGGCCCGGCGGCCTGTACCCGCGGCCCGGCGCATTTTTCCGGGCCAGATACCGCGCGTAACCGTCCAGGATCTCCGCGCAGAAGCCCGTTTTTTCTAAAGGCGTGATCCCCAAGGCGCTCAGGCCGCTTTGGGCAAAAGGGCCGATTCGCGCCGCGATCACCGCCGCGCAGTCGGAGATGAGTTCCGCGCTGGCCGAAAATTGCGCGTGGCTGTGCTGGTACGCGCCGCGGTCACAGGCGGGGGTATTGGCACGAGTTTCCAAAATTTGCCATCCGTTTTCATCCACTTCCGCGATCACAAATAACGGCGTATGGCCGAAATGCTTCGCCACTAATTTGCCGTCGCTCGAAGCGAGCGCGATTTTCATGACTGCCGCCTCACTCTCCTCTCCCAACTCTCCCTTCTCCTCTCTCAACTCTCCTCTTTAATACAACTGTAGGTGTCCGCGCTCCAGTACCAGTCTTTGTACGGTTGGCGCACATGCCCCGCCAGGCGCTCCTGATAGTTGACGTTGCCGAGCGCGAAATGGATCTTGCGCATGAGCTGGTAAAACCCGCCGTAACCGAAGAAGGCCCCGTCCGCCGAAAAAAGCTGGACGCTGGGCGCGCCCAGTTTCGCGACCAGACCGTGCGTGCCGCTATGGGTGACGACCAGATCCGGTTTGAGGGTCCTTATCTGATGGGTCAGCTCAAAAGCCTGATTGCTGACGGAAACGTGGACTGCCGGCAGTTTGGCCGCCAGTTCCTCGAAGATGGGCTGGGCGTTTTCATCATAATGGTAGGCTTTTACCCCGATGATTTCCATGCCGAGTTCAGCCAAAGCCGCCGCTTCCGTCCCCGCCCGCACGACACCGCCGCTGATGAGGACGCGTTTGCCTTGGAGGGCCGGCAAATAGGGCTTTATCGCTTCGGCGGCCAGTTTTTCCTCATGATCCGCCAGACGCGCCGCCTCTTTTTCCAGGCCAAAACGGGCCGCGATCCCGCCGAGCCAGCGCCGCGTCTCGGAAAAACCGATGGGCATCCCGGCGATATAGTAGGGCATGCCATATTTTTCCTCCAGGAATTTCAGCATATAATCGTCATGCACGTTGCACATGCTGATGTTCAGCGCCGCCCGCGAAATCTGGCGGAACTCGTCCAGGCTCGCATACTCCGCAAAGATCCGCGTGTTGAGGCCGAGGGCCGACAGCAGGCGCTTGATCTCGTCCTCATCCTGATAACCGATGGATGTGGCGTTCCAAAGGTTGACCGTATGGGCCTTCTGGTAATTCTCTTTCGCCTGCTCCATCTCATAGCGCGGGTCGGACGGGTCGAGCGGCACGTAGTCTTTCCACGCTTCCGGCTCGAAGGGGATATCCCGCAGCAGCCCGTGGTAAAAGGCGTCATAGGCCGAGGCGACGACCCGCGACTTGAAACCGGGGCAGTGCAGCCCGACGACTTTCGCGGCGGCCGTGCTTTTGGCCCGCTCGACCACCTCCGCCACATCGTCGCCGATGATATTCGGGGCGCAGGTGGAGACGACAAAGATGATCTCCGGCCGGAACTCGCGGTCGGCGTACGCGATCGCCGCCTCCAGCTTGCGCTCCCCGCCGCCGATCACGTCGGCCTCGCTCAGATCCGTGGAGATCCAGTTGAGGGGGGCGGGAGGCTGCCCGCGCTGGGCGCGTCCTTTGTTGGACTGGACGTTGATGGCCAAGAGCTGGGCCCCGCAGCCGCCGGGAGCGTGCATGACGATGACGGAGCCGGCGACGGTGGCGGCCATCATCAGCGTCAGCGACATCTGACAGGCGTTCGTCTGCCAGAAGGAGCGGCTTTTCCGCATGAGACATCCCTCTTTTTGGCACTCCAGCAGCTCGCCGGCGCAGCCGGAAAAACTGTCCGCCAGCTGCAGCCGCTGGTCGCGCACGGGCGGGATCCTCTGTTCGTAATAACTCATCGCCTTCACCTTTTACCCTTTCGCCGACATAAACGAGCCGATCAGATCCTCGTACAGGCGCAGCCCGCCGCGATAACCCGCGTAGCCGCCCGCCACGATCGCCCGGTCGTAGGCCGGAAAACTCACGGCGAGATACTTGGCGCCGCGCCGGAGCGCCATCTGTTTTTCCAAAGTGCTGCCGACGATATAGAGCGGCGTCAGGGCGTCGAAATAGCGCTGGCCGCGATACACGGGGCGGCCTTGGTCGATGGAGCGGGCGATCTCCTGACTGCCGCTCACGAACCGCGGTTTTACCGGCAATTCGGCAAAACCCGCCAGCAGATCCTCCCGCCGCGCCTCCTCCAGCCGGTCGGTGACGAATATTTCCGCCGGCGTCCAGCCGAGTTCGCGGTAGAGATATTTGTTCAGCGGGAGCGCGTAGTTGGAGTTGGTCACGGTGACGCTGTAAAAACGCAGCTCGCCGTCGGCGTAGCTGTCCGCCGTCCGCTCGAAATAGCGGTAGTACCATTCGTTTTCCGCCGCGACGACCCGCTCGGCCCCGTCGATCCCCAATTTGGCGGCGAGTTCCCGGATGAAGGCGTCCGTCGCTTCCGGACCGACCGGCAGATCCGTCGCCCACCAGGGGACGCCGTGTTTTTCCTCGAACCGCTCCGCAAAACCGCGGCAGCGCGTGCGCGAGAGTATGACGTTCAGCGCGGCCTCGGGAGCGGCGGTGATATTCTCAAAAGTCTGGGTCGGCGAGAAAAAAGTGTTCACTTTCAGCCCCAGACGGGCGCCGATTCTCTCAATTTCTTCCAGGTCGCCGCGGAAAAAGGGATCGTAGCCCGGCACGACCCCGAATACGTTGATCAGGCGCGGGTCGGCGGCACCCGCTTTGCGCAGCCAGCGATTGAATATGCCGTCCAGCAAGATCTCGTATCCCGTGTAGCAGTCGCCCTTAAAACTGGGGGTGCTGATCGCCAGCACCGGTTCGCCCGCCTCGGCGAATTCGCTCGCGGCCCCGCCCGCGTCGTCGCCGATCATTTCCGTCATGCAGCCGGTCGCCACCAAGTACAGTTTGCCCTCGATCAGCTTCAGCGTCGAGGCGATCTGTTCCCGCAGCCGCTCGGCGCCGCCGAAGACGATCTCCGTTTCCGTGACGGCCGAAGTCGGGGCGGAGGCGCCCGAGCAGTAGGACGAGCCCAAATAACCGGCGCCGAAAGCGACGGAATTCATCAGATTGCCGCCGCAGCCCGTCGCCGCGTGGATGATCGGGACGACGTCCGGCAGCGCGGAGATCGCCGCCAGGGCGCCGCCCAGCGCGCAGGACGTCCGCGGTTTGTCATGGAACGGGGTTTCGGTCATGATTTTCCTCCCGTCGTCGCGGCATAATCATAGAGAACGGTGGAGAGATAGCGCTCGCCCGTGTCCGGGAGCAAGGCGACGAGGACTTTGCCGGCGTTTTCGGGCCGCCGGGCTATTTGGCAGGCGGCGAAGACCGCCGCGCCGGAGGAGATCCCCACGAGCAAACCGGCGCCGCGGCCGAGTTCGCGCGAGGTTTCCACCGCTTCGTCCCCTTTGACCGTATAGATCTCATCGACCAGATCCCGGTCGAATACCCGCGGGACGAAACCCGCGCCGATCCCCTGGATCTTATGCGGCCCCGGCAGACCGCCCGACAGCACCGGGCTTTCAAACGGCTCGACCGCGACGATTTGCGTCTCCGGTTTTTTCGCTTTCAGATTCGCTCCCACGCCGGAGACCGTGCCGCCCGTGCCGACGCCGGCTACGAAAATGTCCACCGCTCCGTCCGTGTCCCGCCAGATTTCTTCCGCCGTCGCCCGGTGGTGGATCGCCGGATTCGCGGGATTTTCAAACTGCTGAAGCAGGACTCCGCCCGTCTGGGCCGCTAATTCCTCCGCTTTGCGCACCGCGCCGTTCATGCCGCCGGCGCCCGGGGTGAGGACGAGGGAGGCGCCCAGGGCTTTCAGCAGGCTGCGCCGCTCGGCGCTCATCGTTTCCGGCATGACCAAAATCACTTTGTACCCGCGGGCCGCCGCCACAAAAGCCACGCCGATCCCCGTATTGCCGCTCGTCGGCTCGATGATGAGACCGCCGGGCCGCAGGCGCCCTTCTTTTTCCGCCTCTGTGATCATGGCGCAGGCGATGCGGTCTTTGACGGAGCCGAGCGGGTTAAAATATTCCAATTTAAGGTAAACGTCCGCCCCGACCGCCGCCCCGGCCGGCCAGCGGTATTGCAGCAGAGGCGTGTCGCCGATGAGTTCCGTCAAATCTTTTGCCGCCTTTATCATAGGTTCTCCTTTCTGGGCGCCTCCGCCGGCGCTATATCCCCGCGGCCTGACCGCCGGGCACCGTCCCCGTTTCCAGTTCGAGCAGCTTATCCGACCATTTCGCCGCCCATTCCTGCAATTCCCTGAGCTCCAGCGGCGCGGGCGTCCGGGATTCCTCGTGGGCCGCCACGCACTCCGCCAGTTCCCTGTACACCCGCGCCTGCTCGCTGTCCGGCGCGGCTTCGATCACGGTCTTGCCCTTCAGTTCGCATTGAGTAACGGTGATGGAGCGCGGCACATACTGCACGATTTGGGTTTTTGTGCGCGCGGCGAAATCGTCCACGATGTCCCTGGAGTAGCCGGCGTTCATCGAATTGGCCACGATGCCGCCGAGCAGGGCGCCGCCGGAATTGGAGTATTTTTTGATCCCTTTGAAAAGATTGTTGGAAGCGTAAACGCTCATGAAATCGGCGCTGGACACCGTGAAAACGTGCTGGGCGATCCCTTCGCGGATCGGCATGGCAAACCCGCCGCAGACCACGTCGCCGAGCACGTCGTAAATCACGCAGTCCAGATCCAGTTCCTCGAATATTTTCTGCTGTTTAAACAATTCCACAGCCGTGATGATGCCGCGGCCGGCGCAGCCCACGCCGGGAGCGGGACCGCCGGACTCCACGCAGCAGATCCCGTTAAAACCCTCGTATATCACGTCGCGCGCCTTGACCGCCCCTTTTTCCCGGAGCGTATCCAGCACGGTCGGTATGTAGGAACCGCCGCGCAGCGTGTTCGTGGAATCGGCCTTCGGGTCGCAGCCGAATTGCATGACTTTGTAGCCGAGTGAGGACAGCGCCGCGCTGAGGTTGCTCGTCGTGGTGGATTTGCCGATGCCGCCTTTGCCGTAAATGGCGATCTGCTTAAGTTTCTTGCCCATAAGGGGATGTCCTCCTTAGTCGCTTTAAGTTATAAAGTAAACATATATATAAACTATGTTTTATTATACACAGGGGAGATTGATATGTCAAGTATGTATTTTTAGGACATGTTCAGATCCGATGGCAATCCCATAAATTATATAATGATGGCATACGTCGACTGGCTCGGCAGAGAAGGAGAAACTACGAGGAAATGACCGAAGCGCACTATATTTGAGACTTTTGTGACCGCTTCATGCCTTAAATAAGTTCGTTTTATATTGATCCGACCACGAATGATCTCCGTTTATCGTTCTATTGTATACTTTATAGTCGCACATTATAAACAATATGCACACGCGTTAAATTCGGCCTTGGCGTTTGTGACTTTGTCTGTATCACGCGGATCCCTGTGTCCGTCAATCCTTAAGCGGTTCGCCCTCAAGGTATGACAGGTACAAATATTCCGGGTTTTCGTAGTACATACTGCACCTGTAATCGCTTATCTTGTCGCTTATCCATGAAGTATAAACGCTGACCAGAGCGTCGATCGGCGGCGAACCGCTGCCCTTGGCGACGCTGACTATCAGGCGCTTGTAAACCTTGGCTATATCGAAAACCGTGGGAACGGCAGACTCGCCCGCGGTATTATCAAACCCGCCCGCGGCGACGCCGCGCTTTTCGATCAAATCGGCGGCGGTATTCTCAATGGGCTCGCAGTGGTATACGTCCGCCAGCTCTAAATACCGGGCGAGAACGTCCTTGCCCAGCGCGTTTACGACGTCGGCGCGGCGGTTTTTGGTCGCCCTGCCGATATACTCGATCACGGAGCAGACAAAGAACAAATCGTTGTCCAGTTTCGGCTCTCGCCCTGATTCTCTCTCCGTCATACTCTCACCTCATAGCTATCCAAATATTTCAAGCAGTCAAGCGCGGAAGCCTTGCAAAACGCCATTTGATGCGTAGGGTATTTGAATTTCGCCAGCACCCAAAACTGCTCGCGGGTCAGAACGCCGCCGACAAAATCGGCGATATAATTCCAAACCTGATCGTTCGCCATTGCCCCCGCGACAATCGCGTAGTTATGCGGTTTACCGCTCCGGCAATCGACGATGAAATCAAGCCATTCGTCCGTCATATCGGCAAAGGTCAACGTGTTAAACCCGGTCTTTGGCGTATATTCGTACACGCTCACTACAGGCGTATCGAAACGTCTCGCCCATTTGTCAGCCTGCGTCCGCAGTTCCGTGCAGTAGAACCCGCGCCCAAAATCTTTATTGTTCTTAGCGGCACGGATTTCAGGTTTTTCTATCGCGCAGTATCCGCCGTGATAGATTATCATCTGTTCGCCTTTCTCCCGATAATTTCAGCCGCGTATCGTTTGAACACGGAAAGCCCGTGAAATTCCCGGTTCGTCATCAGCCTTAAACCTCTCCGCCCGCAGTGACGGCGGTGTCCTCGAAGCAAAATATTACCGTATATCGGGTGCCGATTCAGCTCAAAACCGCGTCCGAATTCCAATATTCCCGCTCCGCCTGCTCTTGTCTAAAATCGTAACACAAGTGTCGCATAAACACAACCATTTTTGTTCCCCGACTCTTCCATCCACGCAGAACATCTTGATGTCGTCCTCCAGTTCAGCTGCCCAGGTTTTTACCATATTCATCCAATTAACATGCCTGTAAATAAGCGCTAACATAAAAGCCGCATACCATCCCGCCAACCCGGCGCCCATTCGCCGCCAGCAGGCGGCTCGGGCTCCGGGTTGATCAGGCGCCGGCGGTTCCTCATGACCGCAAAGCACGCATGGCGTTAAGGACGGCGATAAAAGTCACGCCTACATCCCCGAAAACGGCGGCCCACATGGAAGCGAGACCAAGAGCGCCGAGGACGAGGATCACGGCTTTGACGCCGAGGGCGAAAACGATATTTTGCCGGGCGATGCGGACGGTTTGCCGGGCGATGCGGATGGCGTCCACGAGTTTGGAGGGCTTGTCCGTCATGAGGACGACGTCCGCCGCTTCTATCGCCGCGTCCGTTCCCGCGCCGCCCATCGCCACGCCGATGTCGCTGCGGGCCAGCACCGGCGCGTCGTTCAGCCCGTCGCCCACGAAGACGGTTTTGCCTCTGGGGCTGAGTTCGCCGCTCAGGCGTTCCATTTCCTCCACTTTTTGTCCCGGCAAAAGCTCCGCCAGCACCCGGTCCACGCCGAGGCGCCGAGCGGCGTCTTCGCCGGCGGCGCGACTGTCGCCGGTCAGCATGACCACTGGTTTGATGCCGGCCGCTTTGAGAGCGCGGACGGTTTCCGCGCTGTCTTCTCTTAGTTCGTCCGCGATGACGATATAGCCGGCGCAAACGCCGTCCACAGCCAGATATACCACCGTGCCGGGCGCGGAGACCGGAGGGCAGGCGATCCCCTCCGCCGCCAGCAGTTTGGCGCTGCCGGCCAGAACGGTTTGGCCGTCCAGACTGGCGCGGACGCCCTGCCCCGCCGTTTCTTCATAAGCGGAAACGGCTTCGCCGCCAGGGGTTTGCCCGTAAGCGGCGCGGATGGAGACCGCGATGGGATGGGTGGAAAAACTTTCGGCCCGCGCGGCGTAAGCGAGGATCTTTTCCGCCGGCCAGCCTTCGCTGCCCCTGATGTCCGTCACCTTGAACACGCCCCGCGTCAAGGTGCCCGTCTTGTCAAAAGCGACGATTTCCGCCGCGGCCAGGGCGTCGAGATAGTTGCCGCCCTTGAACAGGATCCCGTGCCGGGAGGCGCCGCCGATGCCGCCAAAAAAGCTGAGGGGGACGGAGATGACAAGGGCGCAGGGACAGGAGACTACAAGGAAAACAAGAGCGCGGCGCAGCCAGTCCGCCGGCGGCGCGCCGAAAAAGAGCGGCGGGAGGACGGCCAGGAGTGCGGCCGCGCCCACGACGGCCGGCGTGTACCAGCGGGCGAATTTCGTGATGAAATTTTCCACGGGGGCTTTTTTGCTGCCCGCGTTTTGCACGAGGTCGAGGATCTTGGTTATGGTCGATTCACTGAAAGGTTTCGTCACGCGCAAAGTGATGAGCCCGTTCCGGTTGACGGAGCCGGACAGCGCCTCGCTCCCCTCCTCCACGTCCCGGGGCAGAGATTCGCCCGTGAGAGCCGAGACGTCCAGAGCGGAACTGCCGGAGACGACCACGCCGTCCAGCGGCACTTTTTCGCCCGGCCGCACGAGGATCACGTCGCCGACCTCGACTTCCTCAGGCGCCGCCACGCGCCAGCCGCCGCCCGTTTGCAGGTTGGCGGAGTCGGGGCGGTGAGCCATGAGCGCCGTGATGCTGCGGCGGGAGCTGCCGACGGCCCGGGCCTGGAATATCTCGCCTATTTGATAGAAAAGCATGACGGCCACCCCTTCCGGGTATTCGCCGATGGCAAAGGCGCCGACGGAAGCGATGCTCATAAGAAAATGCTCGTCAAAGACCCGGCCGCCGATTATGCCTTTGGCGGCCCGCAGCACGACGTCGCCGCCGACGAGCAGGAAAGAGAGCAGGAAGATCCCGAGACGCCATACCGGCGGCACCGAGACAAAGAGCGGCAGGGCCAGCCCGGCGGCGAACACGGCGCCGCCCGCCCCCAAGCGCGCGGCTACGCGCCGCGCCGCGCCGTTTTCATCCTCCGGGGCTGGACCGGACGGCTGCCGGTCGCCGGCCGCCGCTTCCGTGACGACGATATCCGGCTCGTGCCGCCGGACGATATCGCGCACCTGCGCCGCCACATCGGCGGCGGGCGGCGCCGCCAGTTCCACCGTCAGGCGCTGCCCGGCAAAATCCAGGGCGGCGCGCGAGACGCCGCTGATCTTTCCGGCTTCGCGCTCTATTTTTGCCGCGCAATTAGCGCAACAGAGACCGGCGAGCATAAATTCCCTTTTTATTACAGCTTCCATTCTGTTTCCCTCCCTGTTTGCAGCATAGCTGCGCTCATTCGCTGACGTGGAGCAGTCCCTGGCGGAAGATGGTGCCGATGTGGTCGTCGTCAAGCGAGTAGTAGACGATTTTGCCGTCGCGGCGGTTTTTGACCAGTTTGGTCTGCCGCAGCGTGCGGAGCTGGTGAGAGATGGACGATTTGGACATGCCGAGCAGGGCGGCTATATCGCAGACGCACATCTCCGAGTATTGCAGGGCGCAGAGGATCTTGACGCGGGTGGAATCGCCGAAAACCTTGAACAGATCGGCCAGGTCCAGCAGCAGTTCCTCGTCCGGCATCCGCGTCCGCACGGCGGCGACCACCTCGTCGTGGATCGTGCCGCAGTCGCAGCGGTCGTTTTCTGATAGGATTTGAATGGGCATATGGCGCCTCCTGAAAATATCGGCCGGTGTTTCCGGCGGCAGACAGGTGATAGGTTGAACAGTTGAACATGTATTCAATTTATCAATCGTTCATATATTATAAGGAGGTATTAACCATGCGCAGTGAATGGAAAAATGGACTTGCGTCGAAAACTCTTTATTTGCAAGGCCTTGATTGCGCATTTTGTGCACAGAAAATTGAGGATAACCTACGGAATCTGCCGGGCGTTAGTTTTGTCAGCATGGATTTTGCCGGACAAAAGCTGACGCTGAGCGCGGCAAGCGAAGTGAGCTGGACTGAACTGCTGCCAAAGGTAAAGACGCTTATAGCGGATACGGAACCGGCGGTGGAGATTTCGGAAAATAAACAGGCGGCCA
>JAISEW010000093.1 GCA_031263945.1 Gracilibacteraceae bacterium
CCGGCAATTCCAGGACGAAACGGGCGTCTCGGGTCGGGTGAAAATTAAAAACAAATAACAGTTTTTTCTTTGTAAAAACCAGGGTTTTGGCGGCTTCCTCCAAAAGCAGCAAAACCGGCGCTTCCTCCGTCAAACGCCAGTCGGCGGCGAGGGAAAGCATGGATTTGTCAAAATTTTCCAATTCATGGTAGCGCAAGTCCGGATCCGCGGCCAAACTCCATTGCCGGCGCGCGTAGTGATAACTGCCGTTGTTGCCGGGTCTGGGGAAATCTATCCATTCCGGGTGGCCGAATTCGTTGCCCATAAAATTCAAATAAGCGTCGCCGCAAACGCAGGTCAGCAAGCGGATCATCTTATGCAGCGCCATCGCCCGCTCGATTATCTGACTGGAAGCGTCTTTGCGCATATGCGTGTACATTTCCCGGTCGGCCATGCGGAATATCAAAGTTTTATCGCCGACCAGCGCCTGATCGTGCGACTCGCAGTAAGCGACCACTTTTTCCCGCGGCCGTCTTTGCGTCTGCTCGTGCCAGAGGGCGCCGATATCCCAATCTTCATCGTTTTTGTCCTTCAAGGCGCGGATCCAAAAATCCGGCAGCCCCATGCCGAGACGGTAATCAAAGCCGACGCCGTCGTTTTCCGGCGGCAGGCACATGCCGGGCATGCCGCTCATATCCTCCGCGATTAGGATGGAGCGGGGATCCACCTCTTTGCAGAGGGTAGCGGCCAGCTGCAGATAGGTCACGGCGTCCGTGTCGGTATTCAAGGAAAAATATTTCCGATAATTGTCGAAATTGACGCCCAGCCCGTGGTCGTGATAGAGCATCGACGTGACGCCGTCAAAGCGGAACCCGTCAAAATGAAACTCGTCCAGCCAGTATTTCAGGTTGGACAGCAGAAAATGCAGCACTTCGGGTTTGGCGTAATTGAAAAGCCTCGTCCCCCACTGCGGGTGGATCCCGGCGGCGCCTTTATGAAAAAATTGCCAGACCGTGCCGTCGAAACGGGCCGGCCCTTCGATCTCGTTCGTGGCGGCGTGTGAGTGGACAAGGTCGAGCAGGACGGCGATCCCCATGCTGTGCGCCGTGTTGATCAGGTTTTTTAAATCTTCGGGCGTGCCGAAACGGGAGGACGGGGCGAAAAAATTCGTCACCTGATAGCCGAAAGAGGCGTAGTACGGGTGTTCCATCACCGCCATCAGCTGTGCGGCGTTATAGCCAAGCCGCCGGATCCGCGGCAGGACCAGAGCGGTAAATTCGGCGTAGGAGGCGACGCGCGGCTCTTCGCCGGACATGCCGACGTGACATTCATAGATAAAGAGCGGCGAGGACGCCGGGCGAAAATCACCGTCCGTCCACGGGAAAGCGGTTTCCGGCTGCCAGATCTGAGCGTCAAAGGCAGGGGAGCCGCTCTGCTGCACGACGCGCCGGCTGTAAAGCGGCAGGCGTTCCAAAGTCTCCCGTTCGGTGATCAGGAGCAGGCGCGCTTTGGAGCCGTGGGGCAAAGGGCCGGGCGCCCGCAGTTCCCAATTGCCGTGGCCGATGTAGGACAACGGGTGGCGGCGGCGGTCCCAGCCGTTAAAATCACCAAAGAGAAACAGGGCGCGGGCGCCCGGCGCCCATTCGCGGTAAACCCAGCCGTCCGTCTCCCGGTGGAAGCCGAAATAAAGGTAGCCGTTGGCATATTCTGCCAGATTTTTTTGGCCGCCGCTCAGTAAGTTGGACAGTGCGCGCCGGTATTGCCGCCGCCGCAGTTCCAGGTCGGATTTGTAGGGGACCAGCCAGGGGTCGATTTCCCAGAGGCGCTCCGGTTCGTTCATGCGGGTTTTTTCCGGTTAAACAGGGCTATGCCCAGGAGCATGGAGGTCACTACGAGAAAAGCCGGGTGCAGCCAGGAGAGAAAGAGCATGATCACGAGGGCGGTCAGGCCAAAAGCCCAGGTGGTCTTATCCCGCAGCGATTTTTTCCCCATATCGAAAGCGGTTTGCGCCAGCAAAACGACCACCACGGGCCGCACGCCCTGCAACATGGCCTGCAGCTGGGGCGAGTCGGCGAAACCGAGAATAATGCTGCCGAGAAAAATCATGATGAGCGCGGTGGGGACGAGCGTGGCGGCGGTGGCGACAAAAGCGCCGGACCAGCCGGCGACGCGGTACCCCACGATGCCGGACATTTTCGTGCCGATGGGCGCGGGCAGAGAATTGGCGATGGCGAGCACGTCCGCGAATTCATCGTCGCTCATCCACTTATATTTTTTCACGATCTCCGCCTGCATCAGCGGGATCATGGCCGGGCCGCCGCCGTAACTGAAATTGCTGGCCCGGAAAAAAGCGAGGAACAGATCCCGGAGGGCGGCTGAGTCATGTTTTGCCATAAATCCTCCTCAGAAAAGAATAAAACCGGCGCCCATGCCTAAAACCACGAGCAGAGCCGGGTGGATCCTGCGCAGATAGAGCAGGGCGGCGGCCGCGAGGGCGATGGGTATGGTCAGCAGATCGCGCGGCGCGGCGACGGCGAAAGCGCTTTGCCCCATATCGATGGCCACATAAAGCAGCAGGGCCGTGATGACGGGGCGCACGCCTTTGAGGGCCGCCTGCAGGTTAGGGGAATGGGCGTATTTTTTCAGCAGGGCGCCGAGAAAAATAAGCAGCAAAATCGTAGGCAGGATGGCAGCCGTGACCGCGACGAAAGCGCCGGGCCAAGAAGCGACCTTAAACCCGATATATGAAGCCATTTTCGTGGCGACAGGCCCCGGCAGCGCGTTGGCCGCGGCGATAGCGTCGGAAAACCCGGCCGAGTCCAGCCAGGCGTAACGTTCGCATTCCGCCTGAATGAGAGGGATGACCGCCGGGCCGCCGCCGAAACCGAGGTTGCTGGCGCGGAGAAAACCGATAAATATATCCCATAAATCATTCCACATATAAACGCGTCATCCTCCTTAACAGTTTCATCTTAACACAGCGAGCCGCCAATATCAAGATGCCGGAAGGATTTGACCCGAAAATGAAGGCCAAGCAGAGCCGGATAAAGAAATGGCTGAAATATAATATTGATATGTTTACGAAGCGGGCGTTGCGGCAAGCCTTGAAGCGAAGGAGCCAGCGAAGCAAAATGACATGGGAGAGATTCG
>JAISEW010000132.1 GCA_031263945.1 Gracilibacteraceae bacterium
GTTGATTTTATCAGCCCTCCAGCGTATAATAAGGATCAGATGGGAGGCGGAGCGGATGCTGACAGAGAAAAAACAAAAAACCTTGACCTTGCCTCGGCTTAACCGCCTGCAGCCGACTCTGGAAAGCACGGCGCTGAAGATCATGGAGGAGTCGGGGGAACTGGCGCAGGCTATCGGTAAATTCCGGGGGCTGAGCGGCGAGACGCGGCGGGTGGACGAACAGGAGGCCATGCGGCTGGTGGCGCTGGAACTGCTGGACGTCGCCCAGACGGCGGTGACGATGATGTTTGTTTTAGAGGAACAGTATCAGATCAGCGTGGAAAACATAATCCGGGAACATTTGGAAAAACTGCGCGCCCGGGGGTATTGTGACTGATCATCGGTGGAGGTTTGTTTGTACGATTTAAACGATTTGAATCCGGTGCAGCGGGAGGCGGTGACGGCCGGCGCCGGACCGCTGCTTTTACTGGCCGGGGCCGGCAGCGGCAAAACGCGGGTTTTGACGTACCGTATCGCGCATCTGATCGCCGGCGGCGAGGCCCCCTGGCGCATTTTGGCCATAACTTTCACCAACAAAGCCGCCAAAGAAATGCGGGATCGGATCGTGGATCTCGTGGGCTCCGAGAGCAAAGGCCTGTGGATCGGCACGTTTCACGGGATCTGTCTGCGGATCCTGCGGCGGGAGATCGCCCTGCTCCCGCCTTATACGAACGAGTTTGTCATTTTGGATACGGCGGATCAGCTCGCTCTCGTCAAGGAAGTCCTGCAAAAACTGAATGTCGACGCCGACAAGATCGGGCCGCGCTCTTTTGCCGCCGCCGTCAGCAGCGCGAAAAACCGCCTGCTCACCCCGGCCGCTTACGCCGCCGAACTCGGCGCGAACGCTTTTGACCGGCAGGCCGCGGACGTCTATCAGGAATACCAGCGCCGGCTGACCGCCGGCAATTCGCTGGATTTTGACGATATGATCATGCTGACGCTGCGCCTGTTCCGGGAAAACCCGGATGTGCTGGCCCGTTATCAGGATCAGTTCCGCCATGTGCTGGTCGACGAGTATCAAGACACCAATCACGCGCAATACACGCTGGTCAAACAGCTGGCGGCCGGGCACGGCAGCGTCTGCGTGGTCGGTGACGACGACCAGTCGGTTTACGCCTGGCGCGGCGCCGATATCACCAACATCCTGGATTTTAACCGCGATTATCCGCAGGCGCGCGTGCTGAAAATGGAGCAGAATTACCGCTCGACCGGCAAGATCCTGGCGGTCGCCAACGCGGTCGTGCGCCACAACACCGAGCGCATGGATAAAAAACTCTGGACCGACAACGCTTCCGGCGAGAACGTCTGCCTCTATCTGGCGGACGACGGGCGCGAGGAGGCGCGTTTTGTCGCCGGCGTCGTCAGGAAAATAATGGATGAAGAGGGGCGGCGTTATAACGATTTCGCCGTGCTCTACCGCACAAACGCCCAGTCCCGTTTGCTGGAAGAATCGCTGATGCGCGAAGGGATCCCTTACCGCATTTTTTCGGGCGTCAAGTTTTATGAGCGCAAAGAAATCAAGGATATCATCGCGTATTTACGTCTTTTGTGCAATCCCGCCGACACGGTCAGTTTTCGCCGCGTGGCCAATGTGCCCCGGCGCGGGATCGGCGCGGGCACGGTGGACAAAGTCCTGCTCTACGCGGACGAGCAAAACATGCCGGTCATGGAGGCCCTGACCGAGGCGCCTTATATCCCGGATCTGCGCCCCAGAGCCGTCGCGGCGGTCGAGGCTTTTCTCGCGCTGATCCAGGGACTGAACCGGGAATGGGACGGCGGCGCCGTTACGGCCTTGGTGGACCTGATTTTGCGGCGCACCGGTTATCTCGAGCAGCTGACCGGCGCTCAGAAAGAGGAAGAAGAAGCGCGGCGGGAAAACATCCGGGAATTCCTTTCCCTGACGACGGAATACGACGCCTCCGGTCCGGAGGAACCTGTGCTGGGCGGGTTTTTGGCTCAAATCGCCCTGGTCGCGGAGATCGACAGCCTGGATGAGAGCGAGAACGCGGTAAAACTCATGACCATGCACAGCGCTAAGGGCCTGGAGTTTCCGGTGGTTTTCGGCGTCGGGATGGAAGAAGGGATTTTTCCGAGCGGAAAAAGCGTCATGGAGGACCGGTTGGAGGAGGAAAGGCGCCTGTGTTATGTGACGATCACCCGGGCCCGCGAAAGGCTGTATTTCACTCATGCCCGGCGCCGGCTGATTTTCGGCCGGGAAAACAGTTACGGACCCTCGCGGTTTCTGGCGGAATTGCCCATGGAATATGTCAGCGCCCGCGAAGCGGCCGGGCCGGGCTGGAGGGCGGGAGAAGACAGCTATGGCCGCGGTTTTGGCGGTTCGCGCTCCGGCGGCGGGGACTGGCGGCGGCAGGGAGCGGCCCTCGCCGCGCGTGATCCCGGGATCTTTGACATCGGCGACAGGGTGGAGCATCCGACTTTCGGCCCCGGCATCGTCTCCTCCGTGCGCGGCGAGGGCGCGGCGGCGGAGATCAAAGTGATTTTCCGCAAGGGACTGAAAACCCTCGTGGCCGGTTACGCGAAATTGGAAAAAATAGAATAAAAATACATTTATAGAGAAGGAGAGAGCGCGGCAATGGATGAAAAAGTTCGGCTGGAAGAATTAAAAGAAATACTGGAGCGCGCCAATCACGAATATTATGTCCTGGACAGCCCCGCCATGACGGACGCGGAGTACGACCGGCTGCTCAAGGAATTGCGCGCCATCGAGGAGCGCCGCCCGGAGTGGACGACGCCCGATTCCCCCTCACAGCGGGTCGGCGGCGCCGCGGCGGAGCAATTTGTCAAAGTGCGGCATAAAGAAGCGCTGCTCAGTTTGGATAACGCCTTTGACGCGGCGGATCTGCGCGAATTTGACCGGCGGGTGCGCGCGGCGGCCCCGGCGGCGCGTTATGTGGTGGAGCTGAAAATCGACGGTCTCACCGTGGCCCTTTCCTATGAAAACGCCGCCCTGACGCGAGGAGCGACGCGAGGCGACGGAGAAACCGGCGAGGAGATCACGGGCAACGCGCGGACTATTCGCTCCGTCCCGCTCAAACTGCGCGTCTCCGCCGGGGAGCCGGCGGCGCCTGTGGACGTGCGCGGCGAAGGGTTCATGCCCAAACGCTCTTTTGCCGACCTGAACCAGGAGCGGGAAGCGGAAGGCCAGCCGCTGTTCGCCAATCCGCGCCACGCGGCGGCGGGTTCGCTGCGCCAGTTGGATCCCGCGGTCACGGCGCGGCGGAAACTGGATTTTTTCGCCTACCAATTATTGGAAGCAGAGCGCTGGGGCGTGGCATCGCAGACGGAAGTGCTGGCGCGGCTCCGGCAGTGGGGATTCAAGGTCAATCCGGAGTTCCGCGTTTTTACCGATATTGAGGCCGTGATCGATTATTGTCTGGAGATGGCGGATAAAAAACATAGTTTTACTTATGATATCGACGGGCTGGTCGTCAAGGTCGACGATTTCGCGGCGCAGCGGGCGCTGGGTTTTACCTCCAAAAGCCCCCGCTGGGCCATAGCGTATAAATTCCCGGCGGAACAGGCGGAGACCGTGCTGCGAGCGATCGAGATAAACGTAGGGCGCACCGGGGTTTTAACGCCGACCGCCGTGCTGGAGGACGTTTTGCTGGCCGGCAGCGTCGTGGGCCGCGCCACTTTGCATAATTTGGATAATATCCGGGCGAAAGATATACGCATCGGCGATCATGTGGTGATCCACAAGGCGGGGGACATCATCCCGGAGGTCCTGCGCTCTCTGCCGGATAAGCGCGGCGGCGCGGAAACGGTGTTCGAGATGCCGGAAGAATGCCCGGCCTGCGGCGGCCAGGTGACGCGCAAGGCCGGCGAAGCGGCGCATCGCTGTGAAAACCCCGCCTGCCCGTCCCGGCAGCGGGAAGCGCTCATTCACTTTGTTTCCCGGGACGCGATGAATATCGACGGTCTGGGTCCGGCGGTGCTGTGGCAGCTGCAGGCGGAGGGCCTGGCGCGCGACGCCGGCGATCTTTACACGCTGGAGGAGGAAAAACTGACGGGTTTGGAGCGCATGGGGAAAAAATCGGCGCAAAATTTGCTGCGCGCCATCGAAGAGAGCAAGCAGCGCGGTCTGGGGCCTTTGCTCTTCGCGCTGGGGATCCGCAACGTGGGGGTCAAGGCCGCCAAGACGCTGGCCGCGAGTTACGGCAGTCTGGAGCGCCTGCGCCGGGCCACGGCGGAGGAATTGCAAAGCCTGCCGGACGTAGGCGGGATCATGGCGCAAAGCATAACGGATTTTTTCCGCGACGAACAGCAGCTCGAGTTGATCGCCAAACTGGAGCGGGCCGGGGTGCTGACGACGGAAAACGCCGCCGCCCCGCGCGGCGAGCTGCTGGCCGGACAGACGGCGGTGGTCACGGGCACGCTCACCCGCTGGAAAAGGCAGGAAGCGGAGGCGCTGATCGAGATGAACGGCGGCAAGACCGCTTCCTCCGTCAGCAAAAACACCTCTTTTGTCCTTTGCGGCGAGAACGCCGGTTCCAAACTGGATAAAGCCCGGGCGCTGGGCGTGCCGGTGTACACGGAGGAAGAATTCGCGGCGATGATCCAGGGAGGCTGATTAAGGCAAACGCGATGAGTGATTATGAGCTTCGGCTGTATGACGCGCCGCTGCTTGCGTTTGAGCTGTCAAGCGGCGCGTCCGGCCAGATGGTGAACATATTGAACGTCGGTGAGCCGCGAAAGCTGCTGCCGCTCGATATGGATCTCACGGGCGAGGGCGTTCTGAAATGGCTCAGCCGGCGCACGATCCCCAAGAACCGCGCCTATGTCCACAACATCCTGAACACAATGGGCTTGTCCCTGCGCGACGTCAAAGGGATCATTGACGTTTGCAAGGGGCTGTCGCTGGGCGACAGCGACTGGGTCACACCGGCCGGATTTCCGGGAAAATACGCCGAATACAACCTTTACGAAAACCGTTTTTCCGAAGCTCTCGCCCTGACCGCGCTGACAGGCGAAAGTCTCAGCGAGGAAAAAGCTCAAATGATCCGCACTTCACCGGAATTTACGACCAACGGCATGCTTCCTAAAGCGTGGCGCTACCAAAACGGTAAGATCATTCTGTTCAAGGGCGGAATTTGGCGGCAGTACGCCTCGACCCCCGACCCGCTTGAGCCGTACAGCGAATACTACGCCGCGCAAATCGCGGACGCGATGGGGATGCAGCCCGTAAAATACGGGCTCTCCCGCTGGAAAGGCGTCCTCGGCTGCACCTGCGCGTTGTTTACTGACATTGACACGGCATATGTCCCGATGGCTTCCATCGTCAGACGTCACGGCGATATCGCCCCCGCGCAATACTATACGGTTTGCGGAGAATGGTTCAAGGCGTTCGACCGCGAACACGGCACAAGCCTGTTTGACTATTTCGCGTCAACGCTCGTTTTTGACAGCCTCATCCTGAACGAGGACCGGCATCTCGGCAACTTCGGCGTCCTGCGCGACAATCGCAGCGGAGAGATCGTCGGCAGCGCCCCGATATTCGATAACGGCATAAGCCTGTTCAATTACTCGTCGATCCAAGAACTGCGGAGGCTTGATACGCACAGGCAGGCATACGCGAACTATTTCAAGCAGTCGTTTGACGCGCAGGCAAGTGAGTTTGGCGGGGAGCTGCAGAAGGAACAGCTTGCCCGCCTTTCCAGCTTCAAATTCAAGAAGCACAGCCGCTACAACTGGGATGCCGAGCGGATGGAGATCATACAGGGATATATCCGGCAGCGGGCAGGGGAATTGATGGAGATCATAGTTCCGTAATCCAAAAATTACCACGAGAGGACCACGGGCGGATTGCCATCCGCCCCTACGAAAATCCGTTTCAAATATGGCGCAGGGAATCGTAGGGGGCGATGGCAATCGCCCCGTCCCGTGTTCCCACAAAGCGATCGTCTTGGATAGTCTGCATGGCAGATTAAGACTTGGAATTATGATTTATTAATAATTATCACCCGGAAAACTTCATCTATATTATAACATTCAACATTTCCAATAGCATCTCTATTCGGGATAAGTATTTTGTCGTGTAATCGTTGAAGGTCTCGGCCAGCCATTGGAGACCATCCTAACACTGTGCGCAGAAAATGCGGCTGCGGATGCGTCTCTCTGGCATCATCAAATATCAACTTCCCGTCAGAAGACACTAATTTTAAGTATTCGCCTAAATGACGGGCGAGTTTTTCATCATCCAACCAATATTCAAACCAACCATCAACTTTTACAAGGTCGGCCTTCCCAACCTCTAAATCAGCATCTCCAATTATGGGCCTTTGTTTCATCACAAGCGGCGCAAGCATTTTTTTCAAATACTGTCGCTTGATAAAGCTACGCTTATCTGTCAGATCACGCCATCTGTATTCCCGAGCGATTTTCTCCAATCCCATTCCTATGGCCAACTTTTTAGCGTTGCGCAAATCAGTAAAACTATAATCTACAGCTGTGATTAATTTAGGCTTTTTAGATTCAGGCAGTTGGACGGCCGCCTCAAGCAATGGAAGATTATTGCCGCTTGGCGCATTTAGCCAACGCTCTCCCGGTTTGGAATTCTCAAGAATATATTGAACGCCGAACTCTTTGCGGCGCCGTACCGCTTTACCGTCTTGCAATTTATGTAATAGTCTCGCTCCTTCAAAACCCAGACCCTGTCCATCTCGCAAAATCGCCGCCTCCGGTTTGTAAACGGTCATTATTCTGGAGCCCATAACATTTTCTGCACACCAAACTTTAAGCCGAGGAACCTCTGATAATAAATACTGGAATCCCCAGTTACCCGTGTCAATTTTACGCCCACGAGGATGCGCATAGTTTGTGGGATCTTGGCACAGTTCTTTTTCTATATACCGCATCGACAATTCAGTGGCTTTGTCTATGATTTCATCAATAGTCTGTCCGTTCAATTCATTGGGCACATCATCGTATCCGTCACGAACAAACACGTTTCTTTCTATAATATCAATTGATTTTCCTGGCATTTGCATGATATGATAACCTCCATCTCGTTGATAAAACAGGGATTTTCATGTTATAAGGATCACCGCCGCTCCGTATTAAAAAGCTCCGGCGGCAAGCCGATGCCGGGCGCGCGCAGGATAGCTGATTTCTCATATTCCGGGTCGATCGCCGAGCATTCGCTGAGCCACCGCCGGCGCAGACGCCGCCATTCTTCTTCGGTTACGCCGTATCTGGCCCGCATGGACTTTTTGGTTTCCAGCATCGCGTCGCGCAAGGCTTTGTTGGCGCTGTTCGGCCCGGAAAAATCATCTGTCTCAAACGTCCGGCCTCTGTTCACATAACAGACCTTATCCGTATATTCAAAAACCAACGGGACGATACGCGCGCCGCCATAATGCGCCGTCAGTACCGCGCCGCCCCAATATCCCAGCAATTCCGGCTGGTAATATTGATTCCAGGTCGCTTCCGGGTAAACGAGCATATTGACGCCATGGCGCAGGGTTTGGATCGCGGTCAGCAGACCGATGGCCCGTCTGGCTTTTGCCCGCGCGCTTCCGCCCCTTTCCATCCAATGCGAAACCCCGTTTGCGTTAAACAGCGCTCGTGTAAACGGAGTGTGTCCGTCGACTGCCGCCATGACATAGAAATGTTC
>JAISEW010000034.1 GCA_031263945.1 Gracilibacteraceae bacterium
GCGGAAGCGTCCGTCCGGTCGTCGTCCTCCGCCGGCTGCTGCTTGGCGCCCAAAGTCTCCGTGATGATATCCAGGATGCCGGACGGGAAAAACGGCTTAAACAGGGCTTGGCCGGCCCCCGCTTTTTTCGCTGCCGCCTGGCCGAACTGGCCGCCGCCGCCGGCCGGCCGGCGGTTTTAGTGCCTTATCCGCGCGCGGCAGGGAATCATCAGGATTTTAACGCCCGCGCTTTCGCGGAGCGCGGCGCGGCGCGGCGCTCGTCGTCCCGGACAGCGAATTGACGCCGGACGTTTTATGGAAAAAATTGGAAAATCTGCTGGCCGATCCGGCCCGCCTGGCGGCTATGGGCGAGCGGGCGCGGAAAGTATTTCCGGCCGGGGCGCTGGAGCGCATGGTGAAGATTTTGGCGGAAACCGCCTGGCATTGAAACTCGGATGGGCATTATTGGATTTCGGGCGGAATAATCGGGAGGATTTACTCCATATATGGAAGGTATAACGATCAGAGGCCGGGTGGAAAAAGGAATGCCTCTGAGCAAACTGACGACGTGGCGCGTGGGCGGGCCTGCCGCTTTCGCCGTTTGGCCCGCGGATGAGGAAGAACTGCTCAGTGTTTTGCGATACGGCCGCGAGCGCGGCCTGCCTGCCGTCGTCCTGGGCCGGGGTTCCAACGTGCTGGCGCCGGACGAGGGCTGGGAGGGGATTGCCGTGATCACTACTATGCTGCGGCGGGCGGAGTGGGGGGCGGACGCCGTCCGGGCCGGCGCCGGCTGTTCGTTGGCCGCTTTGGCCCGGGAAGCGGCCCGCCGCTCGCTGAGCGGCCTGGAGTTTGCCGGCGGTATCCCCGGCACGCTGGGCGGGGCGGCGGTGATGAACGCGGGAGCTTATGGGCGCGATATGAGCGAGGTGATCGCGCAGGCGCGGATCTGGACGCCGGAGGGCGGCAGCCGGGAGGTGAGCGGCGCGGAATTGGGGTTTTCCTACCGGCGCAGCACTTTGCAATGCGGCGGCCGCCTGCTGACGGAGGCGACTCTCTCCCTCACGCCCGGCGAGCCGGCGGCCATCCGGCGCGTTATGGCCGATCACCGGGAGTGGCGCCGGAAAACTCAGCCTCTCGGTCTGCCGAGCGCCGGCAGCGTGTTCCGCAACCCGGCGGGGGATCACGCCGGCCGCCTGATAGATGAGGCCGGCTGGAAAGGGCGGCGGATCGGGGGGGCGGAAGTATCCGTCCGCAACGCTAATTTCATCGTCAACCGGGGCGGGGCGACCGCCGGCGATATCCGGGCCCTGATCACCGCCGTGCGCGAGGATGTGGAGCGCCGCTTCCGCGTCCGCCTGGAGACGGAGATCAAGTTTTTATGAAGAAAAAATTATGAAGAAGAAAAAATGGCTGTCCCCGCTGACCAAGGCCATGCTGCTTTGTCTGGCCATGCTCTGCTTTTTTTTGTTCGTCCGCTCCCAGTTTTTTGCCATCACGACCATCCGCACCGAGGGGCTGGTGCAGCTGCGGGAAAACGACGTCCTGCGGCTGGCGGGCGTCGAGGCGGGCGATAACCTGTTTTTGGCCGAGACGGAAGCGCTGACGCGAAAAGTGGAGATGAACCCGCTGGTGGCCGACGCGCAGGTGGTAAAAAATTTTCCGGGCGGCCTGATCATCCGGGTGACGGAGCGGACGCCGGCGGCGCTGATTTTGAAAGAAGGCGGCGGCAGCGCGGTGGAGGTGGACCGGCAGGGCTTTGTCCTGCGCGTTTACGAGTCGTGGCCGAGCGGCAATCTGCCTGTCGTCACCGGTCTGGAGGAGACGGAAACGCCGGAGCCCGGCAAACAGATAAACTCCGGCCGGCTGGTCAGCGTTTTGAATATGCTGCGGCAAATGCCGCCGGATATCGCGCCTATGGTCGGAGAGATCAACATAAACAACGCCGGGCAAATCGTGCTTTTTCTCACCTCGGGCATCGAGGCGCGCCTGGGCAGATCCGAACAGTACGAGGGAAAATTCGCCATGCTGCTGGAACTGGTCTCGGGGGAAGGATTTGACGCGGCCGCCGCCGGCGTGGGCTATATCGACCTGACCTCCAGCAAACCGGTGCTGGGCGGCGCCGCCGGAGTCGAATGAACATGAAATCTTGCAGAGAATTTATACTGTATATCACTCTGCGGTTTTTACTCGGTGGTGACGGTTTTAGCCAGATTGCGCGGTTTATCCACGTGATTGCCCCGCCGCACCGCCGCGTAGTAGGCGATAAGCTGCAAGGGGACGACGGTGATGATCGGGGCCAGATCGTCCGATACCGGCGGCAGAAAAAACACCTCGTCCGCGGCGGCGGCCAGCTCTTTGTTCTCGGCACGGGTGACGGCCAGCACGCGCCCTTCGCGCGCTTTCACTTCCTCGACGTTGGAAAGGGTTTTTTCATACAGCGCCCGTTGGGTAGCCACGGCTATCACGGGCGTCTCTTTCGTGACGAGGGCCAGCGTCCCGTGCTTCAGCTCGCCGGCGGCGTAAGCCTCGGCGTGGATATACGATATTTCCTTCAGTTTCAGCGCCCCCTCCAGGGCTACGGCCCAGTCCAGGCCACGGCCGATGAAAAACGCGCTGGAGCTGTCGCTTAACCCGGCGGCCAAACCGCGCAGCTGCTCCTTGCGGGCGAGGATATCCTCTATTTTGGCGGGCAAAGACCGGAGTTCTTTCAGCAAAGCCGCGCTCCGCTCCGTGGCCAGCCGGCCCGCCCGCGCAGCCAAAAACATGGACAGAAGGGCCATGATCTCCAATTGAGTGGTATAGGCTTTGGTCGAGGCCACCGCGATCTCCGGCCCGGCCCAGGTAAAAAGCACTTCGTCCGCTTCGCGGGCCACGGTGCTGCCGACCACGTTCGTCACCGCCAGCACCCGCGCTCCTTCTTTTTTCGCTTCCCGCAGCGCCGCCAGCGTGTCGGCGGTCTCACCCGACTGACTGACGGCCACGACCAGCGTGCGCTCGTCCACCAGCGGCTGCCGGTAGCGGAACTCCGAAGCGATGGCGGTCTCCGCCGGGAACCGCGCCCATTGTTCCAGCAGCTCGCGCCCGATCAGACAGGCGTGATAGGCCGTGCCGCAGCCCACGAAGGCGACACGGTCCACATCGGCAAAAAAATCCGCCGCGATGCCTAAATCGATCGCTCCCGATTTGGCCACGCGCCCGGACAAAGTGTCCCGCAGCGCCTGCGGCTGCTCGTCGATCTCTTTCAGCATGAAATGGTCATAGCCGGCTTTTTCCGCGGCGGCGGCGTCCCAGGTCACCCGCGTGACCGTTTTGGGGCGCGAATTGCCGGCAAAATCCGTGAAACAAACGCCGCCGCGGGTCGCGACCACCATTTCCCCGTCTTCCAGCACATAGATATCCCGGGTTTCTTTCAGCACGGCCGGGATGTCGCTGGCGATGAAAAACTCGCCCTCCGCCCCGACGCCGACGATCAGCGGCGCGTTCCGGCGGGCGGCCGCCAATTGACCGGGGTGACGGCTGCTCATGACGATCAGGGCAAAAGAGCCCTCGATCTCCGCCAGCGCCCCCCGCAGGGCTTCCGCCAGATCGCCGCTGTAATGAAGCGCCAGCAAATGGGCGACCACTTCCGAGTCCGTTTCCGAGCGGAAAACATAACCCTCCGCCCGCAGACGCGCGCGGAGCGACACATAATTTTCGATGATGCCGTTATGGGCTATGGCGAATTCGCCGGAAGCGTCCAAATGCGGATGAGCGTTGATATCCGTCGGCCGGCCGTGCGTGGCCCAGCGGGTATGCCCGATCCCGGCGGAGGCCTCCGGCAGGGCGCCTATTTTGCCGGCCAGGAGTTCCAAGGCCATGACGCCTTCGTGCCCGGCGTTTTTGACCAGCCGGATCCCCTCCGGCGCGAGCAGGGCGATGCCCGCCGAATCATATCCCCTGTATTCCAGTTTCTGTAATCCGGCCAAGAGAAGCGGCGCCGCCGGCCGGCCGCCGGTATAACCTATGATCCCGCACATGAAATTTCCTCGCTTCCTAACATTTCCTAGGCGCTGACGGCTTTGACGCCGGAAATCCCGGCCTGAGCGCCGGCGATCACATCTATGATGCCGGCCCCCAAGCGGCGCAGCACGTTTTCGTCCCGGCCCTCAAGCATGACGCGCACCAGCGCTTCCGTCCCGGACGGGCGGACCAGCACCCGGCCTTCGCCGCCGAGATATTCTTCCGCGGCGCGGATCTGCGCCAATACCTCCGGCGCGTTCAGCACCGCTTCCTTATTTTCCACCGGCGTGTTGAGCAGGATCTGGGGAAACCGCTCCATCTGAGCGGCGAGGGCGGAGAGGGGGCGGCCGGTCTGCCGCATCACCCGCAGGAGTTCCAGGGCGGTAAAAATGCCGTCGCCCGTCGTGTGGCGGCGCGGGAAGATGATATGGCCGGATTGCTCGCCGCCCATGACCGCGCCGGTGGCGGCGATCCCCTCCATGACGTAGCGGTCGCCGACCCGCGTCTGATGCACGGTGAGACCGGAGGCGCTCAAGGCCCGGCGGAGACCGATATTGCTCATCACGGTCACGACCACGGCGTCGCCGGAGGAAGGGCGCCGCGCCAGGGCGCAGACCGCCATGATATGGTCTCCGTCCAGGATACGGCCTTTTTCGTCCGCCGCGATCAGCCGGTCGGCGTCGCCGTCAAAAGCCAGACCCGCGTCCGCCCCCAGCCGGCGCACCGTGGCCGCGAGCGTCTCCGGCTGCGTCGAGCCGCAGCCGGCGTTGATATTGACGCCGTCCGGCCGGCAGTGGATCGGCTCGACCCGCGCGCCCAGCGCTGTGAGGAGTTCCGGCGCTATTTGGCTGGCCGCGCCGTTGGCGCAATCTACCACTATTTTCCAGCCGGAAAGATCGGGGGCGTGTTCGGCGAGAAAATCCCGGTAGATCCCGACGAGTTCCGGCTTTTGCTCTATGCGGCCTATGTTTTGCCCCGCCGCCGCCGGCAAAGAGTCCGCTTCGGGCAGGGCGGCCTCGATCTCCGCTTCCCATTCATCCGGCAGTTTATAGCCGGCGCCGGAAAAGAATTTTATGCCGTTGTCCTGGTAAGGGTTGTGCGAAGCGGAGATGACCACGCCGGCCAAACCCTGGCGCCGCCGGGCCAGGCAAGCGACGCCCGGCGTGGGGATCACCCCGGCGCAGACCGCGTCCACGCCCACGGAGCATATGCCGGCGCAGAGGGCCGCTTCCAGCATGGGGCCGGAGAGACGCGTATCCCGCCCCACATAGATCACCTGACGGGCGCCGGTCTTGCCGGCGGTTTTTTGCCGCAATACATGAGCGCCGGCCCGCCCCAGCCGATAGGCCAGAAGCGGGGTCAGTTCCACTCCCGCCAGACCGCGGACGCCATCCGTACCAAAAATTTCCAATTAATCTCCTCCGTTTT
>JAISEW010000119.1 GCA_031263945.1 Gracilibacteraceae bacterium
CGCGGGAGTTCGATAAAACCCCGCTGTTGAGCGTTTACATCGTAAGCGTCTTTAAAATAATTGGCCAGGAGCGCGTCGCTGAAGCCCATGGCCAAGCCGACAAAAGCCGTGCTGACCAGGAAGATTTTTACTGCCGGGCTATCTTTCAATTTCAAACCTGTGCCGTCCTCCCGGAGGTGTCCTTAAGCATTGTAGCACCGCCGGACGCGAAAAGCAATAGACGGAACCGCCTGTGTTTTGTAGCACCGCCGGACGCGAAAAGCAATAGACGGATCGCCTGTGTTTTCTCAGGTAAATCTCAGCCGCGCCAATTATAATGTATATACACATGTGTATATACAAGGAGGTATTGGGATGGACGCGAGCAAGCAGTTGATTGAGGGGGAAGAGAATCGAAAAAATCCTGGCGGCCTTGCAGAAAAACAATATGCAGGGGTTTTTTGTGAAGACCGGGGCTGAGGCGGCGGCTCTGGCGGAAAGCCTGCTCACGCCGGGCTCCGTGGTCACGGTCGGGGGCTCGGTGACGCTGCGGGAGACGGGGATCATTGACATCTTGGCTTCGGGGCGCTATGAATATCTGGACCGCTATGATCCGGCTTTGAGCCAAGATGAGCTGAAGGCTTTGTTTCGCCGCTCTTTTTCCGCCGACAGCTATCTATGTTCCGTCAACGCGATCACCGAATCGGGGGAGCTGTATCAGGTGGACGGCAACGGCAACCGGGTCGCGGCTCTGCTCTACGGCCCGGAGCAAGTGATCGTCGTCGCCGGCCGCAACAAGATCGTCACAGACTTGAGCGGCGCCGTTCATCGGGTCAAACAAACGGCGGCTCCGGCTAACAGCGCCCGGCTCAACTGCAATACTCCCTGCGTGGAAACCGGGGAATGCGTGTCTTTGCGGAAAGAAGCCCATCCGGAGATGACCGGAGGCTGCCAGAATGCCCGCCGCATCTGCTCCAACTATGTGATCATGGCCCGCCAGCAGATCAAGGACCGGATAAAAGTGATCTTGGTGGGCGAAGATCTGGGTTACTGATTCGCAAATTGAGCGAAGGGGCGGAGTAAAAAATGACGAGCGGTGAAATCAAAGAATACGGCCTCAGCATAGGCTACAGCGGCGTTGGCGTGACCCCGGCGGACGGTTTTCCCGGATATTTGACCAAAGTCGCCGCGCGCAGCGAGTTATTTGACTTTTTCAGCTTCACGACGACAAATCCGGCAGCAGGCGCTCTGCCCCGAAAATTCATGCCGAACGCCCAATCGGTGATTGTCCTGGTTTTGGATTATTTCCAGAGCGACTTCCCGGAAGCTTTAAAAGCAATGATTGGAAAAATTTACCTGGCCCGCTGCTACGGCCCGCCGCCGGGAACGCTTAACCACTCTAGGCTGCAGCTGATGAAGGATTTCCTTTCCTCCCACGGCTGCGAGGTCAACTCGGAAATCGGCATACCCGCCAGATGGGCGGCGGCCCGCGCCGGCGCCGCGACTTTTGGCAAAAACAACTTCGCTTACGCCGAAGGCGCCGGTTCTTATATCGTGATCCAAACTCTGGTCGTCGACCGGGAATTGGAATATGACGCGCCAACCATGGACTGCGCCTGCCCGCCTGGCTGCCGGGCCTGTCTGGACGCTTGCCCGACGCGGGCGCTCTACGCGCCTTTCTGTCTGGATCCCAGAAAATGCGTCTCTTTCAACAACTGGACGCGGCAGGACGGACGGGGCGACATTTCCTCCTTCATCCCCTATGAGCTGCGGGAAGCGATCGGCGGCAAGATCCACGGGTGCGATATCTGTCAGGACGTTTGTCCGCGCAACCGGCGGAAGCTGAAAGCGCCGAAGCCGATGGACCGCTACATTGCAGCGGTCAGCCCGGACGTCACCTTGTCCGCCGTGCTGAATATGCCGGAGGCTTTTTTTCAGAAAAGGATCCGGCCCGTCTTATACAACTACATCAAAGACAAGCGCTACATGATGAGAAACGCGGCGGTCGCCATAGGCAACTCCCAAGATGAAAAATACCTGCCGGATCTGGAGACCGCACTGGCAGACGCTGACGACATGATCCGGGGATATGCCGCCTGGGCGTTGGGCCGGATCGGCGGCAGGCAGGCGGCCCGGATCCTGGAGGGCCGGTTGGCCCGGGAAACCGTCGGCGCCGTCCGCGCGGAACTGCGGCGCGCTCTTGGGAACTGACCCGGTTCAGCCAAAAAATCCATTCCCGCAATTGACAAAACGCTTTCAATAATATATCATAAAATATATTATTGAAAGCAAAACATATATGTTTACTGAAAATATCGGGAGGTAACGGCATGGCTGAAATCGCACAGAATCTGACGGATTTGATCGGAAAAACGGCGCTGTTGAATCTGAGGGCGTACGCGAAAAAATTAAACCTGGGCGCGGCGCTTATCGCGAAACTGGAGTATCAAAACCCGGCCGGCAGTGTAAAGGACCGCATCGCCAAGGCTATGATCGACGACGCCGAGGAAAGCGGCAAGCTGGTCCCGGGTTCGGTGATCGTGGAGCCGACCAGCGGCAATACCGGCATCGGCCTGGCTTCGGTGGCGGCGGCGCGCGGTTACCGCGTCATCCTGACGATGCCGGAAACGATGAGCGTAGAGCGGCGCAAACTGCTCAAGGCGTATGGCGCGGAACTGGTGCTCACCGAAGGCGCGAAGGGGATGCGGGGCGCTATTGAGAAAGCCGACGAATTGGCGGCTGAAATACCTGACTCTTTTATTCCGAGGCAGTTCGCCAATCCGGCCAATCCAAAGATCCACCGGGAGACCACCGCGGTGGAGATCTGGGAGGATACCGGGGGCAAAATAGACGCTTTTGTGGCCGGCGTGGGCACGGGCGGTACCATCACCGGCGTGGGCGAATTCCTGAAAAGCAAAAATCCGAATATTCAGGTAATTGCTGTGGAGCCGGCCGATTCGCCGGTGCTGTCCGAAGGGAAAGCCGGGCCGCATAAAATCCAGGGCATCGGCGCCGGTTTTGTGCCGGAGGTCCTCAATACGAAGATTTACGACGAAGTGATCAAAGTGAGCAATGAGGACGCTTTTGCGACGGGCCGTCTCATCGCGAAAACCGAAGGGCTGCTGGTGGGGATCTCGTCGGGCGCGGCGGTCTGGGCCGCGGCTCGGCTGGCTGGGCGCCCCGCCTATGCCGGCAAAAACATCGTGGTCATTTTACCGGACACCGGGGAGAGATATTTATCCACCGTTATGTACGACGGCGCGTCTTGATAAACAGGGAGATCCATGTTAAACTGATTTTGGAAAAAACAGTTTAGGGACTGTTTATTTCCAAACAGTCCCTTTAACAGGAGGGAAAAACCGTGGACGCCTATCGTTTTCAAGATGAAAAAAGTGACAAATTCTGGCGGATCGAATACGCCGGGAAGGATCTGGTCGTGAATTACGGCAAGACCGGCACAACAGGAAGATACCAGCTGAAAGTGTCAGACAGTCCGGAAGCCTGCGAAAAAGAGGCGAAGAAGCTGATCGCCGCCAAGGTAAAGAAAGGCTACATAGCCTACCCGGAGTTTGACCCGGACGGCCAATTCTACCTTGACGACGATGAAACCGGCCCGCATCCGCTGACCTCGCATCCGAAATTCCGGGCGCATTTCACCGCCGACCTCTATTATGACTGCTTCGATGAGGAAGCGCCTTTCGGCAGCGACGAGGGCGCCGACGCGCTGATGCAGATCGAAGATGATATCCGCAAGAACAAGGATTTTGATTTTGCCGGATTCCCGCAGAAAATGGTGGAAAAGTATTGGGACATGGTCTGGCTGCCGCCGGAGGATATTTCCCGCCCGGCGGTGGAGCAGCTGGCCGAAAAAGATGAGACGAACATGACCCAAAGCGATATGGTGGCCTACGCCACGGCTTTTGCCCAGATCAAGATCACCGGGCGCCTTGACGCGGAGCTGAAACAGCTGGCGCTGCGATCCCTGCGGCGCATGGAAATCGCCGTTGTGGTTTTGCGTTGGCACGAAGGCGGCGAGCCCTCGGAAGTCATCGGTCAGATGATCACCGATCTGGAAGCGTTTCCGGCGGATTGATCACCGGCAGGCGAGCCGCGTTCCGTTATTTTTCACGGATCCCAAACGGCCGTTTGGCCGAGGCGCGCCGGAGCAGTTCATACGTCTCCAGCGCCTCGGCCAGGTCGCTTTCATTCACGGCCGCGCCGGCGAAAGCCGCTCTCTCATAAAGCGACGTGAGCGGACGCAGGTCCGCGCCGTACTCCAGCTGGGCAAAATCGGCCAGCATCCTTGGCGTATAAGGAGCCACCGGCGCCGCCCGATGGCGGGAAAGCAATTCCTGGACGCGGC
>JAISEW010000143.1 GCA_031263945.1 Gracilibacteraceae bacterium
ATGGGAATAGTCAGGATGGACTTTCCGACTGCTACTTTCATCGCGTCAATGATGGCCAGCGTGAGCGGTATTTTGAATATGGACGCCATGCCGAGACCCTTCCTGCTCTCGATCGTCACTGTGCCGCCGATTTTTTCGATGTTTTTCTTCACCACGTCCATTCCGACGCCGCGGCCGGAAAATTCCGTCACTTCGCTTTTGGTGGAAAACCCCGGCAAGAGGAGCAGGAGGAACGCTTCTTTTTCCGAGTATTCGGAAGGGCTCTTGGTCAAGAGTCCTTTCTCCGCTGCTTTGTTCAGCAATACTTCGCGATCCAGGCCCTTGCCGTCGTCTTGGACTGTGATGAGTATCTCCCCGGCGGAATTCTGCGCCGACAAAACGATCTTGCCCTTTTCCGGCTTGCCGCCCGCCAGACGGTCCGCCCGGCTTTCAATGCCGTGATCCATTGAATTGCGCACCAGATGCATGAGCGGATCGGCGATGCTGTCCACGATCGTTTTATCCACTTCGGTTTCCTCGCCGACGAGGATGAGTTCCACGTCTTTGTCCAGTTTTTTATTCATATCGCGCACTATACGGAACATTTTCTGAAACGCTCCGGACACGGAAACCATGCGCAGCGACATGGAAATATCCTGCAATTCCCCCGTCAGTTTGCGGAGCTGGCGGGCCGATTTGGTAAAATTCTCCAATTCCAAGTCTTGCAAATCCGGACTGGAGGTGACCATCGACTCTGTGATGACAATTTCTCCCACCAGCTCCATCAGCGCGTCGAGTTTATTCAGGCTTACGCTGATCAGGTTCTGTTTGACCACCCGACCGCTTTCCGGCGCCGGCGCCGGGGAAACCGCCGGTTGCGGATTCACTGCCGGGACCGCCGCCGACCCGGATGTTTCCTCTTTTGCTATCACCGGCGCCGGCGGCGCCGGGGCCGGCGTCTCATCCGCGGCTCCATCATCCCAATTCTCCGTCGCGTAAGACTTCACATGCAGGCCTTGCTCCACGACGCCGAGGACGTCGCCGACCCGCCCGTCGTCGTTCACGATAAGCAGAAAACCCTCATGGATGACCTGCTGCGTCGCTTCTTCGTTATTTATGAGCTGCTCCGGGATGGAACGAATATCGGGATAAACTTCCAGCACCTGATTCAAAAGTTGAAAAGCCCGCATGTTTTCCATACCGCAGCCGTCTTCAAAAAAGACGCGGATGGCGCTCGCTTCTTTTTTGCGCGCCAGCTTATACTCACGCCCGCCCGCAGTAAAAGAAGCTATATTCAGCGAGTTGTTCAGCAGATCCGTCACTTTGTCCAAATCGGCGGCGTCGGCTAACACGATCCGAAATCCGCGCGTGATGATCTCCTGGACAGCCGCGTCGCTGTTCTCCAGTCTTTCCGGCACGGAGACGCATTGCACGCCTATCTCCCGCATTTTGTTCAAAATGATCATAGCGCGGACGTTTTCCATTTGGCAGCCTTCATCAAAACGAACCAGCACCTCATGGGGATCATCCGCTGCCGCCGGCGGTTCGGCGGCTGACGGCGAGGGGATATTTGCAGCGGGCGGAGGCGCCGGGGGGTCGCCTTTCAGCACGCCGAGAAAATTCAGGATGCGTTCTTCCAGAAAAGCGATGTCCGAGTTAAGCGGTTCTCCGTTTTCCACTTTCTCGACTTCTTCTTTCAAAAAATCGTTGGCCTGAAAGACCAGATTGCACAAATCCTCGTTCATTTCCCGGTCAACGCCGTTATTCCGGATAAAGGAAAAGAGATCCTCGACCTTATGGGCGACTTGCGCTATTTCATTAAATTCCATCATGGCGGAAGATCCTTTGATCGTGTGCATGATGCGAAAAATGGAGTTGATTTCCTCCTCGCTGAACTCGTTGCTCTTTTCAGCGCCGAGCAATATCTGATCCAATTGCTCTAACAGAGAATTCGTTTCATACAGGTACATTTCCGCCATGGAATCATTGATGGTAATATCTGCCATTATTCATCACCCGCAGCTCTCATAAAATACTATCAGCTTTGCGCCTGTTCAGCGATGGCCACTCGTACTCGCATACTATATTAATTATTTCGTCCCGCGAACAAAAAAATGAAGGAAATATATGCCATTTAATTAAATTCTCCGCTGTTTATCCGAAATAATTAATGAGTAAGCAAATGCCGATCGGAGTACATGATGCCTGACCAACTGTCAATTCCCTCTTTGCCGGCCGCCAGAGATCCCGTGACCAGAGTGGACGGCCCGCTTGGCTCGCAAGGGCCGAATCAAGCCCCGAATCTCTCCGACACCGCGCGCGTTATTCGTCCGTCCGACCGGGAAGCGCTCCAGCAAAAACGGCCTGACGCCCCTCTGGAATTTAATTTTCGCTCCCTGAGCGCCCGCACCTTTCGGCTGCTCTCCGATTCGGAGACCGCTACGCAGGCTCTGCGGCGCATATTGTTCAGCCCGGAAGCGGCGCAATTGCTGAAAGCCGGCGCGGCGGAGAGCGCCATGCTCATGCAGTTTTTGGAGTCTTTTTTCCTGCCGCCGGAAGAGCTGGGAGCTTACCTCAAAGCGAATATGGAGAACTTCTCGGTTTTCCGCGGGGAGTTTTTCGATGTCCTGCGCCAGATTTTAGCGCAAAACAGCCATTCTCCCCAAATCCAGGACGCTCTGGCAAATTTTCTCAAAGGTCTGGAGCTTTTCCAGCACCGGCAGAACTCCGCCGCGCTCGTCATGCACAACTTAACGAATATTTTACCGCATCTGTCCGCCGACGGACAGGAGGTCGTCCGTTCCGCCCTGCTGACGCTGGGCCGCGCGCTGGCCGACGAAAGCGCCGTTAGCGGAGCGATGAAAGACGTCATGCTGGTGCTCCGAAACGCGGCCGGGCTGCATAAAGACTCGCCCCTGCGCAATATGGTCATGCAGGCCATGCACAACCTGACGCGGCTGGAAAGCGGCGGTCAAACCGATCTGCTGCGGCTGTACAACACTTTCAGCGCCACGGTGCAGCAATTCGGCCGTCTCAGCCCGGAGCAAAGGGAGTTCTTGCAGGAAGCCCTGCTGGCCAAACTGCATACCGCCGCCGGCAGCGCGGCGGCCGAACAGGTTTTTTCCGCCCTGGACAAGGGCCTGTCCGCGGATAACCCTCTGCCGATCCAACTCGCCTCGAGTCACACTCTGTCAGCCATACTCCTGAATAACAGCATCCTTTTACCGCTGGTCTACATGTTTATTCCGTTAAAACTCGGCGACACCTTCCTTTTCTCTGAGTTATGGGGCCAAGTGGAAAACGGGAGCGAGGGCGGAGACGGGAGTGAGGCGGCCGAACGCGGCGCGCGCCTGTTTTTCACATTGCAGAGTTCTGTTTTCGGCTATTTCCAGGGCACGCTGCAGACGAAAGGCCAATCGCTCTCTGTCGAGCTGGAAGCGCCGGAATCCGCTCTGGAGGCGATGGCCGGCCTGGAGGACTATCTGGCGCCCCTTACCGGCGCCTATGGATATGAGCTGCGAACCGTCTCCGTCACCCCTCTCGCGCGGCAGAAAAAAATCTTTGACGTTTTCGACCCTCGCATACTAAAGGAGGCGTATCTGAATGTCCGGGTTTAAATCGCGTCTGGAACAGCAAATGGCCATCGCTTTGAAATATAATCCCGACAAGGACAACGCCCCTGTGGTCGTGGCGGCGGGCAGCGGTTTTCTGGCCCAAAAGATCATCGAGATCGCCAACAAAAACAATGTGCCGGTTTACCAGGACAATTCCGCCGCTTCCATGCTTTCAGCTTTTGACGTCGGGATGGAAGTGCCGCCCGAGCTCTATCAGGTGATTGCCGACATATACGTCTATATCCTCAAAGCGGGTTACGAGCTTCATATGTCGTAAATCTTGTTGAACGCCGTTTTTATCTGCAAGGCGCCGGTTTCAACATTGAAAAATATCGACCGGCCGAAATCTTTGCCGGTATCTTCCGCGAAAATACGGATCTTTTCCGCCTGCAGCGCCGTTTTGACCGATTCGACGTTGCGCTGGCCGATATTGCCCAAGGCGCTGTCCGTCTTGCCGACGTTGAACATTTGGGCGCCGCCGGCGATCTTGGCCCTCAGGCGCAGGCGGTGCGCGCCCATCTGTTCCAGTTTCTGCACGAGCAGCGGGATCGCGGAGTCGGCGAACTTCATAAGATTATCATTATTGTTCCGTTTTGGCAGTAAGATATGAGACAGGCCTCCGACATGAACGATATTGTCAAAAAGACATATGCCGACGCAGGAACCCAGCGCGTAAGTCGCCACAACGGCCGGCGCTTTCGCCGCCGCCAAATCTGAAATTCCCACAATGATCGCTTTTTCCATCAGGCCACGCCCAATCTTCCCATCAGCAAAGCCAGCGACGCTTCTTCCAGGATCAAAATCAGTTTGGTCTTGATGTCGGCTTTGTCCTCCCGGCCGGTGAAAGCCCCTTCGATCAGCAAAACCTCATCCCCGATATCGCCGTATTTTATCGCCGGCACGCTCAAAATCGCTCCGACCATATCCACGCAGATCGCCGGCACGGATATGCTTATTCTCAGATCCGTGAGCGAAGCTATGGCGTTCAGGTAAGAAGCGGACAAAATATTGCCTATTTCCTGGATCACGGACAGATCCATTTCGCTCAGGGCGCTGAAATCACGGGTTTCCGCGCCGAGCAAAGCGTTAAACACCTCATGGGTGAATTCTTTTTGCAGGAGAAACATCATCGTTCCGCGCAAATCATCCGTGACGTCGATCATGATGCCGACGATGAGGTTTTCCACTCCGCCCAGCGCCTCGGCCAAATCGCCGTAACGCATCATATCCACCTTAGGCACATTCATGTCGATGGTTTTCCCGATCATCTGCGCCAGCGACGAAGCCGCGTTGCCGGAACCGATATTGCCTATTTCCTTCAAAACGTCCAACTGAATGTCATTAAATTTTCCATATTCTATCATGATGACCGGCTCCTCTAAATAGCCCGCGTCAACCGCGGCCCTGTATTAATTCCTGAGTGAGTTGAGCTGCTGTTCCATTTCATCGCTGAGGGACACCAACCGGGCGCTCATCTGGAAAGCCCTCTGCGTCTCGATCACCCGCGCCATCTCCGTCGCGACGTCCACATTGGAGCGTTCCAGATATCCCTGCCGCAAATCGGGCGCGGGCACTATTGCGGCCTGCCGGGAATCTTCCGTCGCCGCGTAGAGATTATTGCCGGTTTTCATCAGTCCGTAAGGATTGGCAAAACGGTAGACGCCGATCTGCAAATGCTCCTGCCGCGGCGAAGCCGGCCAGCTCTCGGCAAAGAGGACCGGCTCTCCCACGACGTTGACTACCAGAGCGCCCGCCGCCGTCGTCAGATAAAACCCGTCCGGGCGCAGGGACTTGCGAAAACTGCCGTCCCGCGTGTAAGACGTCTCGCCGCTCACCGGGTCGCGCACCGCGAAAAAGCCCTCGCCGGCCAGGGCGAAATCCAATTCGCGCTCGCTTTGCGCCATCGCCCCCTGAGCAAAACTGACCGCCACCTGCGCGGGCCGGACGCCGGCGCCGGCCCGCGCCCGGTCTTCCTCGCCTTCCGCTCTGTTCATATTGCCGTACAACAGATCGGCAAAGCCCATCGCCTCGCTCTTGTAACCGGAAGTGTTCACATTGCTCAAATTGTTGGCAATGACGTTCATCGCCTGTTCCTGAGCCAGCACCCCGCTGCGCGCGTTATAAAAAGAACTGATCATGGCCGCACTCTCCTTTTCTTAATAAACTCAGCGCTTTCCTAGACCGGGCGGCCGATTTCACTCACGGTCTGACCGGTCGTTTCGTCTATCATTTTCATGATGCGCGAATAAGTCTGAAATTCCCGCGCGCTGACTATGGCCAGCGACATCTCTTTCGTCATGTTCGTATTGGACTGTTCCAACGATTGCCAGACGACGGACTGGGCAAACTGCGGAGCGGCGTCGTCCGGCGCGATGAAGAACCCTTCGTCAGCCTTGATCAGCGCCGTGAGATCGGCGGTGGAAAACAAGCCTATCTGCGCCGTCAATTGCCCGTTTTCGTAGAGACCGCCTTCGCCGTCGGCTGTAAATCCGGTCCCGGCAAGCCGGATCGGCGCGCCGCCCACATCAAGGACACTGCCGCCGCGGGCGTGGACCAAATTGCCGTCCGCATCCAGGGCAAACTCCCCGTTTCGCGTCCACAGCACGCTGCCGTCCTCTCTCTCCACGGCGAAAAATCCGTCGCCGCGCACGGCGAAATCCAGCGCCCGCTCCGTCGCCAGAAATCCGCCCTGAGTGAAATCCGTATAGGTTTCCTCCACCCGCCGCCCGAACACCGCCTGCCCCACCGAGCCGGAATCAGCCATCGCCAGCCGGGTCAGCAGTTTGGTCGCGAATGTCGTGTCGAGCGGCACATCCCGCTTAAAGCCGGCGGTTTGCGTATTGACCATATTGTTGGCCAAGACGCTCAGGTTCTTGTTTTCGGTGATAGCCCCCGCCGTCGCGGTAAAATAACTGCGGATCATGCTTCTCCCTCCCCATATAAATAACTTTGCAGTTTTTTCTTCATTTTTTTCAAGGCGCCGTTATGCATTTGGCAAATTCTGGAAGGCGACACGCCGAGAATATAGGCGATGTCCTTTTTTTTCAACTCCTCATAATAATGCAAAGTCATAACCAATTTCTCCCTCTCAGTCAGCTCGTCCAGCGATTCGGTGATCACGGCGCGCAGTTCTTTTTCCTCCACGGAAAATCCGGGCTGCTGCTCCGCGTTTTGGGCCACGTTTTCCCGAAAACCCTTTGTCCCGTACAACCCCACGTCCACCAGTTCCTCGTAGGAGAGCAGATGAAACATATGCTCCTCGCCGATGATTTTTTCCACGGCCGGCACGTCCATGTTCAGATGGGCGGCGATTTCTTCCGTCGTGGGCATCCGCCCCAATTGGGCGCTCAAGGCGTCCGTCGCGCCGCTGAGAAGCACCGCTTCTTTTTTCAGCCGCTTGGTCACCCAGTCCTGATTGCGGACAAAATCGATGATGGCGCCGCGCACGCGGATGGAAGCGTATGATTTGAACTGGCTTTTTTTCTCCGGGTCATAGTTTTCTATGGCCTCCAGCAAAACGACAAAACCCTGGTTGATCATGTCCTCCATTTCCGCGAAGTTTTTGTAGGTGCCGCGCATCTGATAGGCGTAAAGCCGGACGATATACATGTATTCCAGCGCCAGCTCATTGCGCAGCTCTATATCCCGCGTCCGCCAATATTCCTCCCATACAGCCTGTTCCGCTTCCCGGCCCGGCGAGGCGTTACTGAGCATCACCGTCACCGCCTTTCACCCGCCGCGCCCGGCTGAGACCCGCCCGCGAGGGTCAGGGCGCCGATCGACTGTATCTGCACGGTGCTGTCGATTTCGTTAAATGAAAGGACGGCGACGCTGGGGCAGAATTGCTCTGTTATGCGGTGAAAATACATGCGGACGCCCGGCGAGGTGACGACGATCGGCGTGGCGATAACGTCTTTTAAGCGGTTCATATGCTCCATCAGATTATGCACGATCGCCTGGATGCTTTCCGGCGGGATGGATAAATAAGTCGAATGTTCACTCTGTTTGACGCCGGCGATGATCAGGTTTTCTATCTCCGCGTCCAGAGTCAGCACCCGGATCAGCCCATGTTCGGCGTAACGGCGGGTGATGGTGCGTTTCAGCCGCTGGCGCACATACTCGGTCAGGAGATCGACGTCGCGCACAGTGCCGGCGTAGTCAGCCACGGTTTCGAGAATGGTCTCCACATCCCGGATGGGGATCCCCTCCCGCAGGAGATTGGAGAGCATCTTCTGCAGATTGCCGTAACTCAGGAGCGACGGCGTTACTTCATCCACGAGCGGAGCGTTGTATTGCCGGACGTTATCGAGCAGGCTCAGAAGATCCTGACGGCTGAACAGTTCGGCCGAGTGAGCTTTGATCACTTCGGACAGATGCGTGACCATGACGGAAAGAGAATCGATGACCGTATAACCGTAGATCTCCGCCAATTCTCTCTTGTCGGGGGTGATCCAGCGGCTCGGTATGCCATAAGCCGGCTCGATCGTCTCTATCCCGTCCACCTCCTGCTCCAGATTGCCCGGATCAAGCGCCAGATAGTAGTCCACGAGGATCTCCCCCCGCGCCACTTCTTCTCCTTTCAGTTTGATCACATACTGATTGGGATTAAGCTGCCCGTTGTCCCGCAGGCGCACGGCCGGCACGACCATGCCCATATCGAGAGCGAACTGCCGGCGGAAGAGTACGACCCGGTCGATGAAACCGCCGCTTTTTTCTTCCACCAGCGGGATCAGGCTGTAGCCGAATTCCATCTCTATCGTTTCCACAGGCAAAATAGAGTAAATATTGTCAATATTGCGATAAAACTCCGTCTCGCTGACTTCCGGGCGCGCGTCCGCCGGCGCCCCGGCCAGCGCCGGCTGCAGGCGGGTCTGGTCGCGCAAAAGGCGAACGCCAAAGAAGATATAGACAGCGGCCAGAAGGATAAGCTGCGGCTTGGGCATTCCGGGCACGAGACAAAAACAGACCAGGACGCCGCCGGCGATCAGCAAGGCCGTCGGCTGAGAAAGAAACTGCCTGCCCGCCTCCATGCTCAGGTCGCCTTCGGAAGCGGCCCGCGTCACCACCATGGCCGTGGAGATGGAAATGACCAAAGCCGGGATCTGCGAGACCAGACCGTCGCCGACGCTGGCGATGGAGTAGATCTGCACGACCTCGCCGAACGTTCCCCCGCCCTGCACCATGCCGATGATGATCCCGCCGACCAGATTGATGACGGCGATGATGATCGAGGCGATGGCATCCCCTTTCACCAGCTTCGTCGCGCCGTCCATCGCGCCGTAAAAATCGGATTCGCGCTGGATTTTTTCGCGCCGGCCTCTGGCTTCCGTCTCATTGATGAGACCGGAATTCAAATCGGCGTCAATAGCCATCTGTTTGCCGGGCATGGCGTCCAAAGTGAAGCGGGCCGCCACTTCCGCGATGCGCTCCGCCCCTTTGGTGATGACGAGATACTGGACGATGATGATGATGGTGAAAATCACGAGTCCCACCACGATGTTGCCGCGCAGCACAAATTCCCCGAAAGTCTTGATCACCTGACCGGCCTGCCCGCTTTCGGTGAGGATGAGGCGGGTGGAGGAAATATTCAGCGCGATGCGCAAGAGGGTGGTCACGAGCAGGACGGAAGGGAAAATGGAAAATTCCAGCGGACCCCGAATATACATGGTCATGAGCAAAATGACGACGGAAATCGATATGCTGAAAATGAACATGAGGTCGAGGAGAAACGTCGGCAGCGGCACAATGATGAGCGCGATAATCGCTATCACGAACACGGCGATCAAATTATTGCCCAGAAAACTCAGGAACCATCTCATTGCGCGATTTTCCCCCGATTAAGGCGATAGAGCCAAGCGAATACTTCCGCGGCCGCCTGATAATACTCGGGCAATATCTCCTGCCCGAGTTCCACATGCCGGTAAATGCCGCGGGCGAGCGGCGGGTTTTCCACAAAGGGGATCCCGCAGGACTCGGCTATCTCATTTATTTTCAGCGCCACAAAATCCTGGCCTTTCGCCAGCAGGACCGGCGCGGAGTTTTCGCTTTCATTGTAACGGAGCGCCACGGAAAAATGGGCGGGGTTGCGGATGACCACATCCGCTTTTGTCACATCCTGCATCATGCGGGCCCGGCTGATTTTCAGCTGTTCCTGCCGGCGATGGGACTTGACGAGCGGGTCGCCTTCCAACTGCTTGTACTCCTGTTTCACTTCATGCTTGGTCATGCGCAGTCTCTTTTCAAAATCCCAGCGCTGGTAACGGTAATCCAGAAAAGCTATGGCGGCAAAAACCAGACCGATCTTCCACACGAGAGAAAACACTTTGTCCCCGGCATACACGAGAACGGCGATCACTTCCATGTCAAAAAGCCGGGGCAGATCATAAAAGGTCTGGCTGATGCTCATGTAGACCAGAACGCCGATGACGACGATCTTCAAAAGGTTTTTGACCAGCTCGACGAGTGAGCGCATAGAAAACATGCGTTTCAGGCCGTTGATCGGATTGAGGTTGGAAAACTTGAATTTGAGTTTTTCCGTGGTAAAAAGCATCCGGGTCTGAAACATCGACACCGCCACGTTGACAAACACGGCCGTCAGGAGCAGAGGCATAACGATGAACAACATCCCGGCGATCCAGGCGCGCATGAGCCCGGTCGCGTCGCTCACCCCCAGATCAGTGATTTGGGCCCCGGCCTGAAAGAAGTAAACAAAATTCAGAGCGATGCGTTCGTACATATACGAGATCAGCAGATAAAAAGCGAAGAAAATGACGAAAATGAATATCGCGGTCGTCACGTCCCTGCTCTGAAGCACATTGCCTTTCTGACGCTCGTCCCGCCTTTTCTTAGCTGTAGCCTGTTCGGTTTTTTCTTCTTCCGCCAATTCCTCACCACCTTTACATCTTTTTCCAGTTTTTTACACCTGAAACATCCCCAGCACGCCGTCCAGATTCCGCAGCATCATGATGAGGACTTCATCCAAAAATCCGCTGTAACTCGGCGTCAGCACGAATATGACGATATAGCCGACGATCATTTTCATCTCTATATTCAGGACGAAAACGTTGATTTGCGGGATGGCCTTCATGATGATGCCGATCGCCACTTCCGTCATAAGATGAATGACGATGAGCGGGAGAGCCATCTTGGCCGCCAGCGTGAGGATGGAGCCGAAGAAGGTCACGGCGTACAGCGGCAAGTCAGCGCTGAAAGTCCAGACGCCGACCGGCACGGCCCGGAAAGAGGAGATCACGATCTGCAAAAAAGTCAGATGCGCGTTGGATATGAAAAACAGGAGCAGAAACATCGCGTTGAACACGCTGCCAACGATCGGCATATTGACGTTGCTCGCCGGGTCGTACATCTTGGCCATCGCTATCCCCATCTGCAGATCCACCAGTTCGCCGGCCAGCATCAGCAAGGACATGACCGCGTTGATAAAATAACCGAGCGTAAAGCCGATCAGGAACTCGCGCCCCAGAGCCAGAGCGACGGACACCCATGTCATGTAGGCCATCCGCGGCGCGGGCAGCGCTGTCGCCGCCAGAACGGTGAGAACGACGACGAGACCGGCGCGGAACATCGCCGGGATATTGACGCGGCCGAATATGCTGTTGAACAGCACCATCCCCGAAAGACGGGCCATGATGAAAATCCAGAAGATGAGTTCGTCCAGCGTCACTTCCATTCATCATACCGAAAGGATCATCAGGGCGAAGACCCGCCGGGTAAACTCCATCAGGGTCTGCAGCATCCAGGAGCCGAAGATCATGAGCGCGGCTGTGATGACCAGCAGTTTCGGCACGAAAGTCAGCGTCTGTTCGTTGATCTGCGTAGCCGACTGAAAAATGGAAATAATGAGTCCGACCATCAGGCTCAGACCCAGAAGCGGCAGCACCAGTTTCAGCGCCGTGAATATCGCGTCCTGCATGAGGGCGCTCAAATCGATTATTTCCGAACCCATAATAACCTCCCTTCCCCGTCAGTGAAAACTGCGCACCAGCGTGTCCACGATCAGCGCCCAGCCATCCACCAGCACGAACAGCAGTAACTTGAACGGCATGGAGATCATCACCGGCGGCAGCATGATCATCCCCATCGACATCAGCGTGCTGGCCACCACCATATCAATGACGATGAACGGCAGATAGATCAGAAACCCCATGATGAAAGCCTGCCGCAGCTCGCTGGTCATAAAAGAGGGCACCACGACCGTCATGCTCAGGTCGAGCGGATCCTCCGGCATTTCCGCCTCCGCGAAACCGAGGAAGATATTCAGATCGCTGGGCTTGGTCTGCCGCAGCATGAACTCTTTCAGCGGCAGCTGCATGTTCGTGACCGCCGTTTCCCCGTCTATCTCTCCCGACTCATAGGGCAGATACGCGTCGGTATATATGGCGCCGACCACCGGCTGCATGATAAACAGACTGAGAAAAAGCGCGATGCCGACCAGCACCTGATTGGGCGGCGATTGCTGCATCCCGAGCGCGTTGCGCAGAAACGAAAGCACGATGATGATGCGCGTGAAACTCGTCATCATGACGATTATAGACGGCAGCAGCGTTACCAGGGAAAGAAGGAAAAGTATTTCCAGCGTATTGGTCTGGCCGCTCAGGAGGCCCTCCAGATCAACCATCGGTTTTGCCGCTTTCTTTCCCGGCCGGGCCGCGCCGGATCAATCCGCGCCAAATCGCCGCGAAGGGCAATTCCGGCTGCTCCGTCTCCGCCGCCGCAAAATCATCCGTCCATGTTTCCAGGACCGAGACGTTTTCACCCACCCCGAGAAAAAACACTTTTCCGCTCACCGCGACCAGGAGCAAATATTTGTCCTTGCCCGCCGGCGCCCGATCAAGTATTTTTATCTGACCGCCGCTGACAAAACCGCCTTTGCCGGATAAACGCCGCGTCAAAGCGTAAGTGAGAAATATGGCTCCGATCACGACCGCCAGGGCCACTAAAACTGTAAAAACCTGGGCCAGGATCAGGCCGCCTTCCCCCACGTCCAACACACCTCGCTACTTCAGCAAATCGCGCACGGTTTTCAGTATCCGGTCAGCCTTGAACGGCTTCACGATAAAATCACGCGCGCCCAGTTTGATCGCCTCCACCACCATCGCTTCCTGGCCCATGGCGGAACACATGACGATCAGCGCCTCCGGATGTTTGCTCTTGATTTCCTTCAGCGCTTCCAGCCCGTCCTTGTTCGGCATCGTTATATCCATGATGGTCAGATCCGGCTTGCTGGCCTCGTACTGCTGCACGGCCTGCTCTCCGTCCGCCGCTTCCACGATATCGCCCAGACCGTCTTTAGTCAGCGTATCTTTGATCATCATGCGCATGAACGCCGCGTCGTCAACTACCATTATTTTTTTTGCCATTTCTTCAACACCCCAATATTATAAATTCAAAAGGTCTTGCCGTTTTAAGATTTCAGTTATCCTGACCCCGAAATTATCCCCTATCACTACCACATCCCCTTTGGCTATCGGCTGTCCGTTTACGATAATATCCACCTGCGCTCCGGCCTGCTTATCCAGCTCCAATACGGTCCCCTGCGTGAACTCCAGTATTTCCTTGACCTTGCGCACAGCCTTCCCGATCTCCACCGTGACTTCCAGCGGCACGGAACGGAGCAGATCCAGATTTTCCGGCACGTCGGAGGAGGCGAAACCCGGTTCGTCGTCAAAATTCTGCAGCTGCACCGGTCTGGCCTGACTATACTCGCCCGCGCCCTGGATCACCCGGTTGGACGCGGCCTGATACTGCGGTCCGCTCTGATACTGCGGCGCCGCGCTCTGATACGGCGGCGGCGCGGCGGCCGGCGGCATTCCGTAAGTTTCCGGCGGCGGACTCTGGTAAATCTGCTGCGCCGGCGCCGGCGGCGGAGCCTGCCGGGGAACGGCCGGCGGCGCCGGCTCCCGCAGAGTCTGCGCCGGCGGCGCTTGCTCCTGTGGCCGGGCCGGCGACGGCGCCTCTTCCTGCGGCGGCGCTTCCTCCACGCTGCCGAACAGGATCCCCAGCATCTCTCTGACGAGCTGCTCCGTCATCACGCAGAGGAATTTGCTCTCCCTGACGCCTTCCACGTCCAGCAAAAAAGACACGGTGATCACTTCTTCGTCCGGCAGGCTGCTCGGCATGATAGTGTGTCCCCGTTCCACCGTCACAGGCACCGGAGTGGATATATTGATGGTCCGCCCAAAAAAATCAGAAAGCGCCGTAGCGGATGAACCCATCATCTGGTTCATCACTTCGCAGATCACGCTCGTGCTCATCTCATCCATCGGGGCGTCCGGCGTCTGTCCCATCATCCCCGCCGTCATGATATTGACTATGGCGTTGACGTCTTCCAGTTTGAGCACCAGAATATTATTGCCGCTGATACCTTCCACATAAGTTATCGCCACACCCACGGCCGGTTCAAACTCATCGATAACTATATTCCCCGCCAAAGCCTGTTCCACCTGGGGTGTCGTAATAGTGACCTTCTTCTCCAGCATCGTCGAGATGGCGGTAGCTGCCGAACCCATGCTAATATTCATTATTTCCCCGATGGCGTCTACGTCCATGGCTGAAAAAAGTTTAGTATCCGGTTCCATCACAGCTTCCCTCTCTTTTCGTAGTAATCCAATATTTTAACAGCTTTTCGCTGTTTCTTCACTCCCAGCGCGCCGTAGAACCATGGTTTTTTTCCCTCCATCAGGACGACCGGGGAACTGACGCTTTTGTCCAGTTCTATCACGTCTCCCACCCGCAGATGCAATATATCGGCAAAATGGATCCGCGCCTCGCCCAGGACGGCCGTCAGTTCCAGCGAACCCTCCTCCACCGACTTGAAAATGCTCTTGGCGCCAAGTTCGTCAGCCTGATCCCGGCGCGGCTCCCTGATTTCGCGCTCGCCCATCGCTTTGAGCAGTTCCGTCAGACTGGCCCCGGACATGCAGATGTTCATCAATCCCTCGATATGCTGCATCTTTATGTTGACGACGATGATGAGCACCGTTTCATCCGCGTTCATGGACTGCCCCAGCCGGGCGTTCGTATCTATCTTTTTCAAGGTCGGCTCAATGGTAAAATAACTGGCCCAGGGAGCCTTGAGCATCGGCCCCATCTGCGTGAGCAGGTTCTCCAGAATAGTCAGTTCTATTTCCGTGTAGTCCCGCATATAGTTATATCCTTCGCCGCTGCCGCCCAACATGCGGTCGATGATAGAAAACGAGACCGTTTTCGACAATTCCACGAGCAGCAGCTGATCCTCAATTTGTTCGTCCTCCGGATAATTAACGTTAAAATTGCCGATGAGAACGGAATCCGCCAGCGCGTTGCTGTATTCGTAATACTTCTGTTCCTCTATCTGCAAAACTTCGGCTTCACAGTATACGCGCAGCACTCCGGACAGATAGGAAGCGAACCGGCGGGAAAAATTTTGGTAAATACTGTCAATAATTTTCAGTTGTTCACGGGTAAATCGCTTGGGGCTGCGAAAATCATACTCCTTGATCCTTTTCTTGCTGTCTTCTTCCCCCACCGAAGCGTCGCCGGAACTCAAATTTTTGAGCAGCTCATCTATCTGACTTTGTGACAAAATTTCCGCCATCCGTTATCCTCGCCCCCTTCCCGCACGGCGGCAGCCGTAAATCACCGCGCTCTAACCAATAGTGATCCGCCGGCGGAAGTCGATCACCCGCTGCACGACGGCCCGCGGCGACTCCTTCACGGCTATTTTTTTGCCGGTAGTGAGCGCGATAACCGTATCCGGCGACTGTTCCACTGTTTCGATCAGATCGCAATTCAGAATAAATTCATCGTCATTCAGCTTGGTCAACGTAATCACTTCACACCCGGCCTTTCCGCCATACCTGTTTTATCGTTTTAGATTTACAACTTCTTCCAGCATGCCGTCCACCACGTTGATGATCCGGGCGTTGGCCTGAAAACCCCTCTGCGTCATGATCATATCGGCGAACTCCTGAGAAATATCCGTGCCGGACATCTCCAGACCGCCGGTCCGGATGCTGCCCATATTATAGGTCCCCGTCTGATAGTACAGCGGTTCGCCCGTGTTGCCGGAAGTCGTGTAATAACTGTTGCCGATCATCTCCAACCCGGCCGGGTTCGGCACCTGGGCCAGGGCGATCGCCATAAACCCGTCGGTCGCGGCGCCAGTGCCGCTGATCGGCACCAGAGCGCCGGTTTCGTCAAAAGCGTAAGTGATACCGTCCGCGCCGACCGCGCTCACAACGCCGTCCGAGCCTATTTTGATATTGTTCAGCGGCATGGCGGGATCGCCGTCCAACGCCACGTAATCTATACGGATCGGTCGCAGCTCGGCGTGTTCATATGAGTTATTGGCGCCGCTGCCTGTATTGCCAGTCTGAATGCCGCAGACGAGCTGACCGGTGATATCGACGAGCCAGCCCTCCTCGTCGAACTCAAACATGCCGACGCGCGAATAATAGACCTGGCCCATATCCGTCGTGGAACCGGCCTGCAAGGAGCCGACGATAAAATAACC
>JAISEW010000063.1 GCA_031263945.1 Gracilibacteraceae bacterium
ACCGCGCGGGAAATCATGTTTTCCCTGTTATACGTCAGTATGATAACAGAAATCAACGGCAATTCTTACTCCTCCCGCGCCTGGCTGTTCTTGATCCAATCTTCATATATTTATCCCCTTTGCTGTCTGTTTTTCGGCCTCCGCGGCAAGCCGGCGCAACCTCTCCACCGCCTGCCGTATTCGGGCCGCCGTTTTCCGCGATTCCATCAGTTCGTCACTCAATACCGCCCGGACGGTCTCGGTCACATAATGAGGATGAGTATCTCTGACGCGCTCCAACAACTCAATGTCAAACCCCAAGCCCATATCAAACAAACGCCATTCTATGGCGGACAAATTCTTCGCCGTGGACATATCATTGTCAACCAATATTTGGCAAAGACGTTTGTAGACGTAAATATTCCTCTGAACCAGTTTTGTGGCCGGGCTCAGCGTATAGGTCGCCGATATATAACGCTGGGTCCGGCAATGTATCAGTTTATCCATAAAAACAACGGTACTACTGCTCAAATAAGCATAATAACTGTGATAAACGTCAAACCAATCACCCATTTCCTCAGGCGTGGCCCAAGCTCGCCAGTCCAAAAAAACAGATGTTTTATACAGTTTTCCCCATAACATTGCATAATAGATCCCGTAATCGCAGATCATTTCAATTATCTCTCTTATCCCATGATATACGAGCGTTTCAACCGGGTCAGGCCGGACTTTTATGACCGACAGATCCGTCTCGCGATAGTCCACGCTTGCTCCCGTCACGATATCGGCGCCGAATTTTTCCGCCAGAGCAAAAGTCAAATCTAAAAAATCCGGTTCATAATAATCGTCACTGTCCAGATAACAGGTGTATTTTCCCGTGAACAAATGATATATCTTGGCCTCATTGGCGGAATCTTCTTCTGATCTCTCATTGGTTTCCCAGTAATTGGCCGAAAGCGTGACGACTGTGATCCGGCCGTCCTTAGCCGCGTACTCCCGCAGGATCTTCGCGCTGCCGTCCGTGCTGCCGTTATCAACTATCAGGAAATTAAAATCGGTGAACGTCTGACGCAGCACGCTCTCAACCGCGCGGCGCAAATACGCCTCCGGCGTGTTATAGATCCGCGAGTAAACGGTTATGGACGGCTTGTGCCCCGCCGGAAAATTGACGCGGGCCGGTTCCGCGCAGACGATATCAAGCCCCTGCCCCGCGCAGAGGGCGGGAAGCGCCTCCGGCGGGATCAGCAGCGTATGGGCGACGTTTTTCAGCGCGGATATAACGCTCGCGCCGGCAAAACCCAACTCGCGCAAAGTCCGGCCTATTTCCGCCTGACGCCCGTATACGGCGATCAGCACGACCGCATCTTTCCAGTCGCGGCCCAGCGCCGCCAAAGAGATCACCGGTTTTCCGCAATAAGCGCCCGCTTGTTTTTCCTCCGCCTGATCGCAGAAACATTCTATTTCCGCCCCGTTTTGCGTCAGATAATTAAACACCAGTTTGCCAAAATTTCCCGCGCCGTAGATGACGACCCGCGCCCGGGCCAGCGAAGCGAGCCGCTCTCTCAGCAGGGCGGCGTCGATCTGTTCATAATGGCAAGGCACACGGCACAGCTTCATTAGTCTAAACTCCCGGTCGTATTTTGATTTCCCGCCAGGCTTCCGGGACGGAAAAATCCAGGTACGGCGAGTCGCTCCCGAAAAAATCGTCATAGCCGGGAACTTCGATTTTCGCGCGGGCGAACCCGTTTTCTAGGAACCAATTGAGATAGCGCAGCTTGGCCGGGTCGATTCCCATAAGTCTCGCGGCCACAATATCCACCGCGAGCAAGTCGCCCCCCGCGAGCAAGGTGTTCGCTCTTTTCGCGCGCGGGCAGAACGGCCCCTGCCCATCCCCGGCGATAATGCCGTCAACTACGGAAAAGTATTTGCGCTCCCGTTTGCGCATGGCGTTATAGAGATCGACCACCATCCGCCAAATGGTGTCGTTACCGGGATGCGCCCCGCGGTGCGTGGTTTTCGCGCTCCCGGCCGCCGCCAAAGTCGCTTCGTCCGGATATTCGTCGCCCCCGCGCTCCGGAGAGCCGACCCGCCAATGGACGAGTTGATTCTTCTCGGTCACGCCGCCGACCAGCCCTTTGAGATTGAGCGTCGCCCCCGCTTTCTGATGCGTTTTCAGTTTCGGGACCGATATATACACGTCGGATTCATACAGACTTTTGGAAAACGTATACAGCTGCCTACCGCCGGTATGCGCGGCGACCGTTTCCTCTCTCTCGTCAAACACGCCCCGGAAGAGCGAGGGATCCATATTGTAAAACAGGGACTCTTGACCGAGGTTTATCTCAACCGCGCCGCGCGGATCGCCGGAGCGCCCGGCCATTTTTGACTTTTTCCCATAATTTTCCAAATCATCGCAGACCAGAGGGCGCAAATCCAGCAGCTCGCAGGGCAGGTCATATTTCGCCGGCAGTCTGTCTATACCAGTGAACCGCGTCAATTCGTCAAAATCAGCGTCGATAGAAGGGTTGTCGCCGATTATTATCTTGCCGTTCCCGGCCAGCGCGGCTGCCACGCGGTCGGCGACCGCCTCGACGACGGCCGTATGGGTGATCACGCTCCAAAGCGTATCCCGATGAGGGCAGGACTCGCGCCAGCGGGAAGCCACCCAATTGGGCTTGATGAACACGGTCATGCTCGGTTTTATGAAATCCGCGAAGTCATACCCCAATTGGGCCATCAATTCCGAGACGGTGCTGTTGACGTTAGCGCCGCCGTAATCCGGGCAGTTGGCGATGGCTACCCTATTCATGAGAAAGTTCCTCGGTTTCGCCGATAAAATCCAAGAATTTCTCCAATATCCAAATATAATACTTCTGATCGCCGGTCATACTGATGTGACAGTTCGGCCAAAACTCAGGCCGCCTAGGGCCGCTCCAGTTTTCCAGCCACTCGTCCATCGGGCGCGGCATCGGCGTTTTTTCCGCCATGGCCGTGTCCGGGTACAAACGTTTGAACACTTCCCGCACGAGGTATTTGCTCTCGCCGCGGCGAACGCGGCTTATGTCCAGCGGTTTATGCACCGTGTCCATATAGGCGCCGGCGAATTTCACCCCGGCCGCCGCGCAGGAGTTGTGGTACGAGTGGATGTCCTCCCAGAACAAATGATCGTCAAGGAAATCATGCAAGGCCATATAGCCGTTTTTCTCATATTTCGCGTAAGGTGCGGTTATGACGGCGAAATCTTTTAACGCTTTATAGGGGATCACACAGGAGTAGCGGTCGATGAATTCCCCTATCAGCCAGTCTTGGGCCAGCAGGTGGTCGAAGCCGCCGTAAATCAAATCGGCGCCCTGGCCGAATATCAGCGTGTCAAAACCGTCGCGCCTCGCTTGCAGGGCCGCCTTATATATCTGGACGTCAATAGAGTGAAAAGGCGCGCGGATATAACGGAAAAGCTCCGGCGCCAGCGCCGCGTAATCCGGCCAGAACACCTCGACGACCCGCTGCTGCAGCCCGTTTATCGCGCAAAACCGTTTGGCTTTTTGCGTTTCGTCCGTCACCTGTTTGCCGGGAACCACGCATTTGAACGTATAGGCGACAGAGCCTTTTGGCATGAACTTGGCGCATATGGCGCTGTCGATGCCGCCGGAGAGGGCGAGCGCGGCTTTGCCCCCGGACGTCTCGCGCTCCATGAACGCCGCCAGATGTTCGTACAGGCGTTCCGGCGTATCCACAGCTTTCCGCTGCGCGGCAAAGGCGGTATCGGCTCTGCGCGGCGGGTCGATATGCGCCGCGAATCTGATATTCGGGTCGTAAACCGCGCGGAATTGCAGGAAACTGCTCATGGCGTATCGCGGATCTACATCAGTCATATATACATCACCTCTGTCATTCCAAGCTCCAACCCCGCGACTTTACCAGCGCCTCGGACACCAGCGTGCTGGACACGCCTTTGGTGTATGGAAAATATATTACTTTTATGCCAATTTCAGCCAATCTACTCTCGATATCGTCCCATTTTT
>JAISEW010000080.1 GCA_031263945.1 Gracilibacteraceae bacterium
TAAGCAGATTGATTATCAGAGAAACCGGCGCAATGCGGTAATGAAAACTTGGCGCAGAGGATTGAGATTGTTCTTTTTCCAAACAGCGAGGATATCGATTACTACATCCAGCTCAAAAAAGCAGAGCTTATCCCGATTGGCGATGTTATCATAAGTCAGGCGATCCAGAAAGGTAACACCTTGGTTGCTTTCCGCCATCAGCAGCATGGAACCCGGATCGGCGACATAGCGCACATTCTTTGGCAAAAAACCGTGGAGCTGGCAGATTTTATGGAAGAGTTCATCCACATTGCATTCTCCGGGCGAAATAATGTAAAAAACAGCCTCCCGAAAATCAGCCACAGTCAGATCCTTTTGTCTGGTGAACCAGGAATCTCTGGAAAAGACGAATCCGTCCGGAACGGCGCAAATAAGCTCCCATTGCAAATCGGGCCGGTTGTAAACATCCAGCAGCAAGGTAATGCCCAAGTCGATGGAATCCTCCGCCAGCCCTTTTTTCAAAGCCGAAAAAGAGAGACACTCAAATGAGACTTCAACCTGCGGATAAGTTTGGCTGAAATCATTCAACACCAAGGGGATGGTTTCCAACAGCAGTCCGTTAATATATCCCACCCGCAGTCTGCCTGTCAGGCCGCGGTCAATTTCCCGCGCTTCCTGCACTGCCCGTTCATAAAGGTTCTGTATCTCCAGCAGAGCCTGTTGCATGATCTCCCCCGCCGGGGTCAGGACGACTGAGCGCTTGTCCCGCTGGAACAGAAGCAGCCCGATTTCTCGCTCCAGCAGGGAGATCTGTTTTGTAATAGCCGGTTGGGAAACAAAGGAATGCTCCGCCGCCTTGGTGAAGTTTCTGTACTTCGCCACGGATAGAAAATACTTGATCTGCTGGGAATTCATGCCGTTCACCGCCATTCGCAGTAGTCAAGGATGATGATGGATCCGGCGGACAGAGTTCGTTTGTAGTTAATAATATTGTAAACGATCCGGGCGGTTTTGAAAAGAGCCGGCATAGAAAAACTGCCGCCCCTAAGAGCGGCAGTTTTACAGTTCAGAGACGGTCTCCCCCCGCCGCCTTACGGCTTCTGCGGGATTACGGGCAGGAGCAGATGGGAGGGATATTTTTCACTGCGGTAAATCTTATGCAAAGTGGTTCGAGTGTTGGCAATATGATTGGCAATATATTCCACGTTGGTGAGACCGGCGACGCCGGTAGTCTGGTCGGCGCAGGTGATTTCCAGGCAAATCCGGTGGCCTTGTTTGAACATGTTGGAGGTGGCGATGATCTCAATATCGTATTCGACGATCTCACCGGGGACGATCTTTTCTTCTTTTTCCTTGGTCAGCCAGTGAAAAGGTTTCCATGGCTTGGAGCGCTCCGGATCAGTGGCGCGCAAAGATGCCTTCAACCAGCCGCGGGTAAGCTCCCGCTCGGGAACAGCCGGTCTTTCGGTCTCGCCTTCCCGGGCTGTCTGGACAGAAACATCCGGCCCGACGTCTTTCAGGATCACGATCCAGGCGGTGTCGTCCTGATCCAGGCTGGCAAAGAGTTTCAGCACTACAGGCCCCACCACCAGAGTGTCTTCCGGCAAGGGATCGCTCAGGTAGCGCAGTCTTTCGACGCGGTTGGTCAAAGTGGGTGACATCTGCACGAAAGCGTCCGGTTCGTCACAGGAGTCCAGGCTGTGGGGGCGGAACGGCTCCGCGCGCAGGCGTTCCCAGGTGTTCAGATAATACTTGGTCCACACGGTCTCCGGCAGCGGCCAGTCCTCGCCGGCGCGCCATTTATTCTCTCCCATGACCCAGTATTTGACCTTAGGCTCGTCCAGGACGCCGGTATCAATCCCTTTCAGCCAGTAATCGTACCAGCGCAGGATTTCCCCGTGCATGGAATGCCAGGGCCGGTCGGCCATAGCCGGACCGGTGAGCAGCATTTTTTTGTGGGGCGCGTCCGCATGCGTGAACAGATCCTGGGCCCCCTGGATGTGCATTTTATAGGTGTAGTTAGCCATGCCGGAACCGGTATAAAAAGGGATCTTGATCTTGGCCAGTTTCTCTTCTTCGGCGTAAGCGATGGCTTCCAGCGTGTCATAAGGGTGGAGCAGGAGGTAGAACAGAGCGGGATGCACCTGACCTCTTTGGGTCAGAATGTTGTACAGGTTGGGATAAGCCAGATAGTCGGGGTTTTGCATCGCCTCCTGCCATTGCTTCTCCAGCTCGGGCGGCAGCTCGCCGGGCCGGCCTTTGACCTGATGAATGACGCCGATCGGATCCAGGAAGTAGAGCATCAAGTGGGGGACGCCGCCCTGGTAGAAAGAGCGGTAGCCAAAAAGCTGGTTGCTGTAGACGGCGTTGGTATCATAAGGGAAAATCGCTTTCAGATGCGGCGGCTGCATGGAGGCCGCGTGGATCTGGTTGCCGGCGAAAGCGGAAATGCCGATCATGCCTACATTGCCGTCGCACCAAGGCTGTTCGGCGATCCATTCGATCAGGTCGTAAGAGTCATAGCGGCCGCCCACGCAGATGTCGAAGACTTCGCCGCCGTCTTCAGACTTACCGATCCCCCGGGGATTGGCCACGATATGCGCGTAACCCCGGGAAGTCAAAAACCGGGTGTCTCCGCCTTCGATGACTCCGTACCACTGCTTGGACCAGGCGGGCTGAGGCGTCACCGCTTTGCTGACCGCCGGTGACTGAAGATCTTTGTTGTGGGGAGCGATAGCCAAGATGGCGGGGAATTTTCCTTCGGCCCGGGGGCGGTAGACGTCGGCGCAAATCCTTACTCCGTCCCGCATGGGAACCATAACGTCTTTTTCCCAGATATACTCCGGGTACTCCGGCGGTCGGTCGTAGTAGGGCGGCGGTTCGCCGGGGCCAAAGCCTTTGACCCCCAGTTCCTCAGAAGTCGGCATTTTCAAGGCAAGGTCACTCATCGCTCATCCTCCTATGCAGTTGTAATTTTCCGCTGACGTTTGCCAGCTGGGTCAATTATATTGTATATTCTTTATATTTTGAAATACCGAGTTTTTATCAGCTGATAACCGAAGGTTATAAATTTTCTTGGGTATATTTGACAAAAAATACTTTTTGTGTTAACATAGAGAGGCGCGGAAGCAATCGCGGTTTAAATTAAAGGAGCAGGTGAAATTTTGGCGGAATATAATTTTAGCCGGTCTCTTGGCGTCCGCTCCTTTAGCGGCGCGACGGAGGAAAAACAGGAGGTTTCCGGAGTCAGAATGACGTGAACAAATCGTCCAGCGAAATCAACGTCGCGTTTTTCGGATTTGGCGTACGCAAAACGGTCGGCACTTTTGTGAACAGATAATAATGCCTGTCCTTGTACTCGCCGAGCAAATGATCTTTTGACGCAAGCTTTTGCAGCTCGGCCGCGGCGTTTACATCATTGCGCCATTTGCATTCCCCAAGT
>JAISEW010000107.1 GCA_031263945.1 Gracilibacteraceae bacterium
TCCAGCGCTTCCCGCGCGGTATAATATTTGAAAACCGTATAGTTTTCGTTTCGCAGGTATAACTCTATCAGGTCGGCGATTTCCCGCTCGTCGTCCACGATAAGTATTTTATCGCCCAAAAATGGCAGCTCCTTCCATGCGTTATCTTTAAGCTAAACCGTCTCAAATTGTTTGCGCCGGCCGGCTTTGCCCGGCTTGTAGACCGAAAGGATATACATCACGGTCAGGAGCGCGATATGGCCGGCCAAAGCCAGCAAGACGCCGCCTCCGTCCGCCAGACCGCCGATATAGGCCCCGCTCTGGGCCCGCGCCAGCGCCGCCTGCATCTGGCCGATGCAGCCCGCCCCGATCAGGGGGCCGTTGGCGAGAAACAGCAGCCACTTGACCAGCAGCCATTTGTGCCGGAAAAACCCCCATTTTGTCAGAAAGCCGTAATATAACCCTTCCAGCAGACTGGCAACCGCTACAGGCAGCAGAAAATGCGGAAAAATCCAAAGCACCAGAGACGCCGCCTGGGTAAACCCGGCGGCATCCAAGCCGAAGGCGCGAATGGTCAGCGCGAAGACGCAGGCCACGCCTCCCAGCCATAAAGTCACGGTCAGCAAATGGATCACGTGCAAAAAACGCACCCGCGCGGGCGAACTGTTTCTATCCTTGTTCATAAAGACCTCCGCTTCAGTCTGCGACAATTATACGGCGGGTGGGAAGCGCGTCAATTACTTCAGCAAATTTTCAATCTCCGTCTCAAGCTGCTCCGGTCTATAAGTCGGAGTGTAACGCGCATGGACGGCGCCTTCTTTGTTGATGAGAAACTTTCCAAAGTTCCATTTAATGTCATTTGGGGCGTTATCAAGTGTAAACTGTTTAACCCTTTCTTCAAAAGCAACGGAAGCTTCATCTCTCTGATCTTCCGGCGCTTGCTCTTTAAGCCATATATAAAGCGGATCGGCATTTTTCCCGTTTACGTCAATTTTTCCAAAACGCGGAAATGTTGTGCCGTAAGTTAAGGCGCAGAACTGCGAGATTTCCTCATCCGTCCCGGGCGCTTGACTCAGAAATTGATTACAGGGGAAATCAAGGATTTCAAGCCCATGAGCCTTATATTTTTTATACAACGCTTCCAAGGCGTCATATTGCGGGGTCAAACCGCATTTTGTGGCGGTGTTGACGATGAGCAGCACCTTGCCGCGATATTCGGATAATGACGCGATATCGCCTTTATTGTTTTTAACTGAGAAATCATATACCTGCATCTTGTTTTCCTCCATTACATTCTTATTCTCACCTTATTGTATCATAAGTCTACCTGTTTTTCTCTGTCCGGGCAAATAAATATGTCCCCGCGATCAGGCAGGCCGCGGTCAAAACCGCTATGGCGACGAAGTTCACCCCCGGATCAAACAGCACGACGCTCGCGTAATCCTCCGTTCCCGCGTACACGATCGCCCGGACCAGATCGAGACAGTAGGTCATCGGCATCAGGCGGGAAAGTACCAGCAAAATGCCGCTGGAGTTACCGATGGGGATGATCGCGCCCGACAGGAACATCTGCGGCATCGTGATCAGCATCAGGGCGGTGTTGGCGGTCCTGGTGTTTTTGACGACGCCGATGACCATCATGCCCAACGCCCCGGCCGACAGGCACATGAGCGGCGCCAGGGCCAGTATCAGCACCAGTTGTCCCAGGCTGAGCGTGATGCCCATCATCAGCCCGACGATGATCGTGCCGCACATGCTGGCGACCGCGGTGAAGGACGAGCCGAAAATTTTACCGATCACGATCGAATAGCGGGAAGCCGGCGAAACCATCATTTCCTGCGTAAAATCGGTCATGCGGTCCTCGACCAGCGAGCCAAGGCCCATCGTCGTCGCCATGAACAGCATGTTGACCATCATGCCGACCATCATGAACTGACCGTAGTCGAACGAGAGACCCTCCGCCATATTCTGCGCCAGGCTGCCGCCCAGCATCCCCATCATGACCAACGGCATGGCAAAACTGGTGATCAGCACCCCGGGCGATTTGAGCGCCAACGTTATATCCCGTGCGGTTATGGTGAGGATCGCGTTCAGTTCACGGAAAAGTTTTGATCTGTTCCCCGGAAAAATAAGCTCATTCATGCGGCTTTCCCTCCTGTTTTCAGCAAATATTCCACATAGGCGTCCTCCAAAGTGGGTTCCTGGATCTTCAGGGTGGTCAGCGTCGTTTGCAGGCGGGCGATGACCTCCTGCTCGCTCAAATCCTGATAGGGCACGACGACATGCTCGTCGACGCGGTGAAAAAGCCCCATGTCGGAAAGCTCATCGATGAGCCTGCCCCTGTCCGCCGCGTCTAAAACGAGTTCGCGTTTGCGCAGGCTGCTCTTTATCTCATCCGGCGCGCCGGAGAGGACGATCCGCCCCTGGTTGATGACGCAGACTTTATCCACCTGCTCGGCCTCGTCGATATAGTGGGTGGTGAGAAAAACCGTCGTCCCGTATCGCTGGCGGGTCTCGTTGATGTATTCCCAAAGACTGCGGCGGCTCACGGCGTCGAGCCCCTGCGTCGGCTCGTCCAGAAACAGAACGGCGGGCGTGTGGATGAGACTGCGGATAATTTCCAGCTTGCGCTGCATCCCGCCCGAGAGCTTTTTGATAGGCCGGAACAGCGCGTCCTCTATCCCGACGATTTCCGCCAGATCCGTCACGCGGGTCTTATATGAAGCGGGCATCAGGGCGAAAGAGGGGCGGTAGCCGAACATCCCGTACAGACAGGCATGGAAGCGTATATTTTCTTCCGCCGTGAGATTCGGGTCGAGACTGGGCTGCTGAAAAATGATGCCCACCTTTTCGCGCACGAGCCGCGCCTGTTTTTCTACGTCACAGCCCGCGATGGTCACGCTGCCGGACGTTTTACTCAGCGTGGTGGTCAATATAGAGATGGTAGTCGTTTTGCCCGCGCCGTTCGGGCCGAGAAAAGCAAAAAATTCCCCCTCGTTTACCGTGAAGCTCACGCCTTTTACAGACGGCTCCTTGGCCTTGCCGTATTGCTTGACGAGTTGGTCTACCGCGATCATGGCTTCCATGCCGATACCCCCATTCATATATTTTTCATACAGTCCCTATCTTAACGCGGCAAATTAAACGGAGGTTAAACGGAGTTTAAACGCAAGGTAAACGGAACACCCCACGCCGTTAATTATTTTACATATCTGCAAAAGGTCATATAATATTCGGAAATTTTAAAACCAATACACTTTTTGAGGATATTTTATCTTTGAAGTCTTGCGCGGCAAAGCTTCATTTGCTATAATGTGAAAGATATTTACTTATAACGAAAGGCGCGCGCATGGGAAAATTTGTTCAAAATTTAATCGTTTCCAATCTTATGCGCAAAACGTTTGCCGACAATAACCAAATGTGCCTGTACCTGCAAATATTAACAGCCACTCTCATCTGCGCCGTGACACATTTGTATATGTTGGTTTTTTTCATTTTAGCCGGTTCGTTAGTTTTTTCAATTTATAATGTATTTTCTCTGCTGTTTTACACTACAATGTTCTTACTGCTCCCCAGAAATCATTTTACCTTGATCGGCCTGCTGGAAACATCGGAAGTTCTGTTATACGGCGTATTGTTTTGCGTGCTTACCGGCCTTTCCACCTATGGCCTGACATATTTTGTGCTGATCATCATCATGCAGCAAATAGTTCCCTACGGCTCGATCCGGCTGCGCACCAGCTTGCTCGCGACCGGGCTGGTCCTCGGTCTCGCTTGCGTGGCCGTCAATTATTATGTGCCGCCGCCCGTGACTTTCAGCGACTCTGTCAACCATTTACTCATGGTTTCCAATATCGTTCTCCTGCTGTGCGGAGTGGTCGTCGAGCTTTACATCCGGGCCGTGACGGAATTGATAGTGGCAAACGTCGACGACGCCTATGTCAGAGAATTATCCAGTCAGGCGTACACCGACCCGCTGACCGGCCTGTATAACCGGCGTTACGCCGAAAAACATTTTGAAAAAGCCGCGCTGAAAAGCGAACAGGCGCATTGCTGCGTCGCGATGATCGATATCGACGACTTCAAGCAAATAAACGACACTTACGGTCATGGCTGCGGCGACGACGTGCTGGTTTTTCTGGCCGGCTTCCTCCGCATGAGCCTGCGCAAAACCGACGTGGTTTTCCGCTGGGGTGGCGAGGAATTTCTCATCATATTGGAAGACGTGGAACTCGCGCAGGCAAACGATGTCATGGACGGACTGCGGGACCGTCTGGCCGGCGCCGTTATCGCCACCCGGCAGGGCGATCTGCGCATCACCGTCACTATCGGCCTCGCCAAACTGAGCTACGCTTCGGTGGCGGAAAGCATTGAAATATGCGACACCCGGCTGTATGAAGGCAAACGCTCCGGAAAAAACCGCGTTGTGACCCAGCTTTAGAGGCGCCCTGCGCTTGGACTTCCATTAGACCGCGCCTTATGCTATACTGTTGTCTGTGATTTGCCAGAGAAACGGGAGAACAGTAGCGGGTATGGAAAACGAGATCCTGGCTGAATGCGGCAACGCGGAACGAATTGTCATATGGGGCGGGAGTTTCGACCCCGTTCACTGCGGCCATCTGACCGCGGCGGAGGCGGCGCGCGCGGCGCTGGCCCCGGCCGCCGTTCTTTTTGTGCCGGCGGCGCGCTCGCCTTATAAGCGGCGCGCCCACGCCCCGGCGGCGGAGCGCTTGCGCATGATCGGGCTGGCCATAGCGGCGCGGGAAGGATTCTCTGTCACGGGGCTGGAAATTGAGCGCGGCGGCCCCAGTTTTACGGTGGACACTTTGCGGCTGCTCAGGAAATATTTCCCGCGGCCGGAATTGTGGCTGGCGGTCGGCGCCGACGCGATAGCGGACCTGCCGGTCTGGAAAGGAGCGGAGGACATAAAGCGCCTGGCCCGTCTGGCCTGCGTCTGCCGCCCCGGATATTCCCCCGCTGTCGCCGCCGGCTGGGACATAAAGATCATCAAAGCCGAGACGCCGGATCTCTCGTCTTCGCGGATCCGCGCTCTGGCGCGCGCGGGCGAATCGCTGACCGGGCTGACGCCGGAAGCGGTGGAGCGTTACATCGAGGCCAAGGGGTTGTACCGTTCATGAAGCTGGGAATATTTTTCATGATCCTGGCGGGGATCCTTTGGAGCACCGCCGGCGTGCTGGTAAAATATATCTCCTGGTCGCCGCTGGCTGTCGTTTGCCTGCGCAGCTTTTTTGCCTCCGGTCTCCTTCTGCTCTATGTCCGCCAAAAGAACGGCTTGCGGTTCAAACTGTCCGGGCCGGTCGTCGCCGCCGCTTTATGCATGATGGCCACGATGATACTTTATATCAGCGCCATCAAACTGACGATTGCCGCCAACGCCGTCTTGCTGCAATATACGGCTCCCGCCTTTATCGTCATTTATACGGCCCTCTTCCGGCACGCGCGCCCGCGCCTTCTGGAAATTATTACCTGTGCGCTTATTTTTGCCGGCGTGGCGTTGCTTTTTCTGGATAAAATAGGCGGAGGGCATTGGCTGGGCAATCTCCTGGGGCTGCTTTCCGGCGTCACTTTCGGCGCGGTTTGTTTCGCCAATACCCAGAAAGGCGCCGACCCGCCGGCTGCGACGCTGCTTGGCAACGCCGGTCTTTTGCTCCTGCTGCCGTTTGTATTCGCCGACCCGGCGGTGTGGGCGGCCGACTGGCACGAATGGCTCGCGATAATCATCCTGGGCGTGTGTCAGCTGGGTGGCGGTTATCTGTTTTTCTGCGAGGGGATCAGCCGGGTACCGGCTTTCACAGCGGCGGTGACGGCCACGCTGGAGCCGGTACTCACTCCGGTCTGGGTGTTCGCGGCCATGGGGGAAAAACCCGGTTCCATGTCCTTGCTGGGCGGCGCCTTCGTGATCGCTGTTATTTTGGTCTACAATTTATTGCGAGCGGAGTGGGAACGGCCGGGCAGCGTCTCTTTTTGGCCGGCGCTGTGGGCGGGGCGGCTGACGGCTCTCGCCCTTAAACTGGCCGGCCGCCGGGGGACGACTTTACCGGGGGCGGTGGCCCGGCGCCTGTGCCGGCAATTACCGTCCCGCCTGGGCAGCGCTTATCGGGACGGGGTGGTGGTGATCACGGGAACGAACGGAAAAACCACCACCAATAATATTTTGGCCGCTATTTTAGTCGCGGCGGGGAAAAAAGCGGCTTTTAACAGCGAAGGGGCGAATATGCCAAGCGGCGTCTGCGCGGCGCTGCTCCGGGACGCGACGTGGCTGGGCCGCGTCCGCGGCGATATTCTGCTCGCGGAAGTGGACGAGGGCAGTCTGCCGGAATTTTGCCGGGAGATAAGACCGCGTCTGGCGGTGGTGACGAATTTCTTTCGGGATCAGTTGGATCGCTACGGCGAATTAGACGCTACGATAGCCAAAGTGCGCGCCGCTCTGCCGCCGGAGACAGCGCTGCTCCTCAACGCGGACGATCCGCTCGCGGCGCGGCTGGCCGCCGGCCGGGAAGAAGCCTTGTTTTTCGGAGCGGCGGCTCTGCCTCTAAGCGGCGGCGAGGGCGGGGAAAACCGGGAAGGAAGATTTTGCCCCCATTGCGGCGCTCCGCTGGATTATACGCTGTTTCACTACGGGCATCTGGGAATATATGCCTGCAGCGCCTGTGATTTTCACCGCCCGATTCCGGCAGTGGAAGCGACGCGGGTCAGCGCCGGGGAGAGCGGGATTGCCTTTACGGTTTGGGAGCGGGAATATACGGCGCCGCTCAGGGGTTCCTATAATCTGTATAACGCTTTGGCGGCGCTGGCGGCGGCCGAATGGCTCGGCGCTCCTCCCGAGGCCGGTCTGTCCGCCCTCAGGGTTTTTGCGCCGCGGGACGGCCGGATGGAGGAATTTCAGGCGGACGGCGGCGCCGTCACCCTCATACTGGTGAAAAACCCCGCCGGGTTTAACGCGGCGCTGGAAGCGGTGACCGCCGGCGACGACCCGCTGCGGCTGCTGATCGCCATAAATGATAACGCGGCGGACGGCCGGGATATATCCTGGCTGTGGGATGTGGATTTTGAAAAACTGGCCGGCTGCGGCCCGCGCTTGCGGCAGGTCATCTGCGGCGGCGTCCGGGGCGCGGATATGCTGCTCCGGCTTAAATACGCGGGGGTGAGCCGAGAGACGCTGCTTTGCGCGCCGGATCTCGCCGGGGCGCTGACCGCGCTGCGGCGGTTTAACGGCGAGCGGGGCGGCCGCGTCTATGTGCTGCCTACCTATACGGCGCTGGCGCCGCTCCGGGCTTTGCTGCGCGGCGCCGAGCGAGCGGAAGGAGGGCGGGCGTGACCATACGGATAGCGCATCTTTACCCGGATCTGCTCAACCTTTACGGAGACAGAGGTAATGTCATGACACTCATGGCCCGCTGCCGCTGGCGCGGGATTGACTGTGTCCTTGAGCGGGTCTCCATCGGCGCGGCCTGGGATCCGGCGGATACGGACATCGTGTTCTTTGGCGGCGGTTCCGACCGGGAACAGGGGATTTTGACACGGGATCTGAGCGGACGGGCGCCGGCGCTCCGCTCCGCTTTGGCGGACGGGCTTGTCCTTCTGGCGGTTTGCGGCGGTTTACAAATGCTGGGGTCACATTACCGGACGCCGGCGGGTGAGGAATATCCGGGACTCAGCCTGCTGGACCTGTACACGGAAGCGGGGGATAAGCGTCTCATCGGCAACGTGCGGGCTGATTTGACGCCGGAGACGGCGGCGGCGGCGGCGCGCGCCTGTCCGGGCGGCGAACGTTTGACGACGCTGGTAGGTTTTGAAAACCATGGCGGCCGCACCTGGCTCGGCCCGGACCTGCCGCCGCTGGCCCGGACGCGGCCGGGCGAGGGCGGCGGCAATAACGGCCGGGACGGCGGGGAGGGCGTGCGCTGGCGGAATGTGTTCGGCACATATTTACACGGCCCGCTGCTGCCGAAAAACCCGCATATCGCCGATTTGCTGCTGTCGCTGGCTTTGACCCGGCAGGGGAAACCGGCTGAACTGGCGCCTCTGGACGACGCGGAAGAAATCATAGCCCACAAGGCGAGGTTAGGAAGCGATAAGCGTTTTTATATTATAACGGCGTAAATAAATATGGCGAAAAGCGGGCAAAGGTGGTAAAATAAAAATGTTATTGGTCACCTCTAAAAACCCGGATTGAAACCGCATAAAAATATGGTATAATCTGATTATAAAATATAGGCGGATCAGGCGTTGCCTATGATTCATAACTGCACCCTAATATAAAATAAACC
>JAISEW010000111.1 GCA_031263945.1 Gracilibacteraceae bacterium
CCAACCTTTTGGTCGCCCGCGGCCTCAAAACAGGCGAACGATGAAGGGCGGCGCGGCCAGCTGTCCAGTCTGCCCGCGGCATTGCCGGCTCAAACCCGGAGAGAGCGGTTTTTGCCGCGCGCGCCAACGTGGACGGGGAAGTGCGTTTATGGGATTACGGTTTTGTGACGGCGCTCGCGCTTGATCCGATAGAAAAAAAGCCCCTGCGGCATTTTCACCCCGGCCGGCGGATCCTCTCGCTGGGCGGTTACGGCTGCAATTTGCGCTGCCCGCATTGCCAGAACCACAGCATCGCGGCGGCGGGAAGGGGCGAGGCGCCCGGCCGGTTTTACAGGCCGGAAGAATTGGCGGACATGGCCGCCGCTCTCACCGAGCAAGGCAATATCGGGCTGGCTTTTACTTATAACGAACCGCTGGTGCTGTGGGAATTTGTGCGGGAAACCGCGGCGCTGGCCCGCACGCGCGAACTGGCCGCCGTGCTGGTCACGAACGGTTACGCCGCGGAGGAAACCTGGCTCGGCCTTTTGTCGCTGATCGACGCGATGAATATCGACGTCAAGGCTTTCACGCCGGAGCATTACGCGGAATTGGGCGGCGAGCTGGCCGTCGTGCGCCGCAATGTCGAGCTGGCGGCGGCGGTCTGTCATGTGGAAGTGACTTTGCTGGTGGTGCCGGGCTGGAACGACGGCCCGGCGGAAACGGAGGCCCTGGCCGCTTGGCTGGCCGGGGTGGACGCGAATATTCCTCTCCATGTCACGCGGTTTTTTCCGCATCATCAGCTGAGCGCCGCGCCGCCGACCCCGGTGAGCGTCGTGCGAACGCTGGCGGAGAGGGCGCGGCGGCATTTGCGCTGCGTTTACTTAGGAAATATCTGAATTTTCAGGCACTTGCCGCGCGGGAGTTTTCCTCCGGTAAATCAATAAATATAAACAAGGTATCACGATCATAGTCGCTAAAGTGGAGACCAGCATCCCCGTGATCACCGTGGTCGCGAGCGGCGCCCATAGCGTGCCTCCGGCCAGCATCATCGGGATCAGGGAAATCACGGTCGTCACCATGCCGATCATTATCGGGCGCAGACGGGTGACACCGGCGGTGAACACCGCCTCGCGCAGACCGGCGCCGTCCCGCTCCTTATCTTTGACATATGACAGCAGCACGATGCCGTTATTGACCACGACGCCCATGAGACTGACGCCGCCCAATAAGGCCATGAAGCCGATCGGATAGCCGAACAGGCGCAGGCCGCAGATGATGCCGATAAAAGAGAGCGGGATCGTGCCCATGATGATCAGGGGACCGATCAAATCCCCGAATTGCAGCGCCAGGATCAGATAAATGATCAAAACCGCCAGCACCGCCGGCATGACCATCGAACCGAGAGTTTCGCTCGTAAATTCGTTTTCCCCGCCAATGGCGAAGGAATAGCCCGCCGGCAGCGTCACGGCGTCAAACGCCTGCCGGCAATCCGCGATCACCTTGGGGATGCCCGCTCCCGGCGCGGGAAACACCCCGATCGTGATCGTGCGCTCAAAGTCGCGGCGCACTATCTGATTCAGCGCCGTGGACGTCTCCGTGCGCACCAGCTGGCGCAGCGGCACCCGCGCCCCCGTCGCCCCCGAGGTGATGAAAATTTGATCCAGCCCCTCGCGGACGTTCAACCGGGCTTCCGGCAGACGGAGGATCACGGGAACGGAGTCCAGGCGCAGATCGTCCTCTTTCAGGCGCGTAGCCTCCGCGCCGTTTACCGCCATACGCAAAACAGCGGCTATATCGTAGGTCGAAACGCCGACCGCGGCCGCTTTTTCCGCGTTTACAGTCAAACTCAGCTCATAGGAGTCCTGCCCGTAATCGATTTCCGTCCGCCCCACCGAGGCAAGCGGGTCGGTCAGCCCCTCCATTTCTTCCGCTATCCGCCGCAAAGTCGGGATATCCGCGCCGGTAACGCGAACGGCTATCGGATAGTCCTGCGGCATGTTGAACTCCAGAAATTTCACGCGAGTGACCGCGTCCGGCAAAGAGAGGGCGACGCGGCCGGCCACGCTTTCCGCCTGGCTCCGTCCGCCGTTGATCAGGAATTCCGCCTTATGCGCTCCTTGCCGCGCGGGGGGGAACGTCATATTGTATTTGGGAAAACCGCTTCCCGTCACATAAGCGAAATCCTGCACCGATTCCTCCGCCGCCAGCAGGTCGGCCACCCGCGCCGCCAGTGCCTGCGTCGCCTCCGGCGTGTAATCGGCCGGCGCCGTCATTTCCATCGCGTACTGCTCCCGTTCCAAAGGCGGGAAAACCTGCACGTTCAGACCGGGCAGCAAAAAAAGCGTCAGGGCCAGCGCCGCAGCAAAGAGGGATATCGCCCGGCCCGGATGATCCAAGGCCAGATCCAGCCAGCGCGCGTAAAAACGGGTGAAGCGTTTTATGGCCCCGTGCCCGCCCGTCTGCGCGGCGCCGCCGGCGGCAGGCGGTTTCAGGTACTTATGCCCGCAGGCCGGCACGACGGTAAGCGCCGTCAGCAGCGACACGAGCAAAGCCACGGTAACAAGGATCGGCAGGCTGTAGGCGAATTTGCCCGCCACCCCCTGCATCAGGGCCAGCGGTAAAAACGAGGCGACGGTGGTCAGCGTCGAGGTCAGGATCGGCACCGCTACCTGCCGCGCCCCTTCTGTGGCCGCGGTGAAAGGATCACGGCCTTCTTCCATAAAAAGGTAAATATTGTCGTTGGCCACGACCCCGTTGGCGACAAGCAAACTCAGCGATATGATGAGGGAAGCCACGGAGACCTGATGCAGCGGTATGCGAAAAAAATACATCGCCGCCAGCACGGCGGCCACGACCAGAGCGATCGGCAGAGAAACGATGACGGCGCTGCGCAGTCCCATGACCAGGCCGACGACGATAACGACGAGCAGCACGGCCGCGAGGAAGTTCTGCAAAAACGAGGTGATCGCTTCCTCCGTAAAAATCGCCTGGTCAGTCAAAACCGTCAAAGTCACGCCGGGCGGCGCGCTCGCCGCCAGACGTTCCGTTTCCGCCCGCACCCGGCGGCCGATATCGACTATATTACCGTCTTCCGCGTATTTGACGCCGATCAGCACTCCCGGCGTCCGCCCGGCAAAAGCCCTTACGCGCTCTCCCCGCTCGCCCCGGTCGATTGCCGCCACATCGCGCAGACGCACCGGCAGGCCCGTCTCCGCGGACACCGCGACGACGGCCTCCCGCAGATCCGCCACGGATTCGTATTCCCCGTTCAAACGCACGGGGACATAGCGTTCGGCCAGATCAAGCGACCCGGCCGGCAGGCTGATATTGCCGGCGGCGACCGCCTGCGACAGTCTGGCCGGCGCCAGCGCGTATTGCTCTATCTTGGCCATATCAAGGCTGACGACGATTTCTTCTTCCAAAGCGCCGGTGATGTCCGCCGCCGTCACGCCGGGGATCCGTTTTAACGCGCTCTCTATATCCAGCGCCGCTGCCCGCAGATCCGCCGCCGGGAGCGCCGGTGAGCTGAGGGTCAGGATCAGGCCGTAGGCGGAAGCCAAATCCGTATTGATCACGGGTTTTTCCGCTTCGGCGGGCAGCCGCGTTTCCGCCCGGCTGACGCAGTCTTTGATTTCGGCGTATTTTTCCTTGATCTCCGAATCGCTCATATCCTGTATATACACGGTTATCAGGCAGACGTTCGGCATGGCCACGCTCTGTACGTGTTTCAAACCGCGCAGCGCCGCCAGTTCTTTTTCCAGCGGGCGCGCCACGGATTTTTCCACATCGGCCGGCGTCGCGCCGGGATAGATGCAGCTCACGACGGCGGCGGGCGCGGTCACGGACGGATTTTCCTGCCGGCTGAGCAATAAAAAAGAAAGGGCGCCGCCAATGAGCATCATGGCGGAAATCAGAGCCACCATGCTTTTATGCCGCACACACCATTTGATCATTGCGGCGTCACCTGTTCCCCGTCCCGCAGTTTGAACTGGCCTTCCACTATCAATTGATCGCCGGGGGCCAGACCGGTCAGCGCCTCCACTTTATCGCCGCGGATCTCTCCGGTTTCTACCGGACGGCGCCGGGCCGCGCCGGATCCCGCGTCATAAATATAGACAAAATCCCCGTCCGCCAGATGGAGTACCGCCGCGGCCGGAATGAGCACGCGTTCTTCGCCCCGCCGCTCTATGCCGACCCGCGCGATCATCCCCGCCCGCAGCCGCCCGTCCGCGTTGTTCAGGCGGATGCGGCCGGTGAAAGCCCGCGTCGCGCTGTCCGCCAACGCGCCGATCTCGTCCAAACTGCCGCGCCAGGTGTCTTCCGGCCCGTAAACATAGACCGCGGCAGGCAAACCGGTCGTCAGGCCGACAGTCTCCGCGTCAGTCAGGGCGATTTCCGCCCACATCTCCGCGGTTTGACCCAGGGCCAGCACCGGATAGCCGGCCGCCGTACTCTCGCCGGCCGCGGCCACTACTTGCAGCACCACGCCGTCCCAGGGGCTCTTGATCTCCGCGGCCGCCAATTGGGACAAAGCCATGTCGTAAGCGGAACGCGCCCGCTCGGTCTCGGCGCGCCCGATGTTCAGCGCCTCGGCCGCCTGAGCGTAAACCGCCTCGTCAGCCGTTTTTTTCGCGGTGATCTCCTCCAGATCAACGGCCGATACCGCGCCTGCCGCATATAGCTCCCGTACTCTGGTATAATTTGCCAGAGTTAAGTCCAACTGAGCTTTGGCCTGGCTGACCTGAGCCGGCAGAACGTGTTCCGTCTGCGCGACGGCCGCCTGCAGCGCGGCCGCGGCCGCACGGGTCTGGATCTCGTAATCGCCGGCGTCCAGCCGCGCGAGGGTCTGGCCGGCGGTCACGGCGTCGCCGGCGTGAACGTAGATATCCTCAATAACGCCCGCCACTTTAAAAGATAACCGCGCCGTCTCCGCCGGGGTGATATTGCCGCTCCATACCAGTTCTTCCGCTATGGTTTCTGACGTTACGGCGCTGAGCGCGACATTTTGCGGCGGCGCCGCGTATTCCGGGCCGCCGCCGCAGCCGGTCAGCAAGAAGACCGCGCACGCCAGGCACAGGCAAAATCGTAGTTTCATAGCTATCTATATTATCCTCCGTTATTTTCCGCCCGGTTCCTGGAAACAAGCGGGCCGTCCCGCCGCGCGTTCCAACAGGCGTAAAATTTTGGTGCCGATAAATTCCGTGGGGGATATGGGGCAAATCAGGCAAGTGCGCATTCGCGCCCGGTTGCCGCCGAATACATCGGTAAAAAGCTGGTCGCCGACCACGAGTATTTCTTCCGGGGCCAGACCCAATATGCGCCGCCCGGCCTCGAACCCCCCGCGGCGCGGCTTGCCCGCCCGATATACATAGGGCATCGCCAGCGCCGCGGCTACCCGCTCTACTTTGGCCTGTTTCCGGCTGTTGGATACTATGCAAGTCCTGATGCCGCCGGCGCGCAGTTTTTCCCCCCAGGCCAGCGTCGCCGCCGGCGCCGCCGGCGCGTTCCAGGGAGTCAAGGTGTTGTCCATATCCAGCAATAGGCCCCCCAACCGGCGGGCCCGCAGCCAGTCGGCGTCCAGATCCGTTACTGACAAAAATTGGAAATCAGGCTTGATCCCGCGGCCCAAGGAAACCACCTCAATTATCAGACGCGCTAAAATCCTGAGTATTCAGGGCGTCTTATTTTTTATAAAACACCACCCGGAACCGGCGGAATATGATCGTCGTTATCACGGTCAAATTCAGGCCGACGAGCAGGATCGCCGGCAGCCAGAACTGATTGACCATCAGTACCGCCGCCATGCAGAACAGAAAACTCAAGGCGTATAACACGACGACCGCCTGCCGCTGCGAACAGCCGGAATCCAGCAAACGGTGATGCAAGTGGCCTTTATCCGCCGCGGCGATGGGCTTGCCGGTCAGCGCCCGCCGCAGCACGGCGAACGATATGTCGATCAGCGGCACTCCCAGCACGAGCAGCGGAAAGAACAAACTGATCACGGTCGTGGTTTTAAGGGTCCCCATGAGTGATACGCCGCCGAGTATATAGCCCAGAAACATCGCGCCGCTGTCCCCCATGAACACGCTGGCCGGATGAAAATTATAAAACAGAAAGCCAAGCGCCACCCCCGCCAAAATAAGCATCAGCGCCGCCGCCGTCAGCTGGTCGATGCGGTAAGCGGACCAGGCCATGATCAGGGCGGCCATGCAGCAAATTCCGGCGGCCAGCCCGTCCATGCCGTCGCAGAGGTTCACCGTGTTGATCAGCCCGACGATCCAAATCAAAGCGAAAAGATAGCCCCAGACGCCGAGCGGCACAGCCACGGAGCCCGGCAGCACGATCTGTTCCACTTTCAGGCCAAAAGCAAAGGGCACGGCCGCGGCGCAGATCTGGCACAGGAGTTTGGGCAGGGCGCTCATGCCGCGCGCGTCGTCACAGACGCCGGTTATCAGCAAGATCGTGCTGCCGCAGAACAAGCCGCGCGCGACGTTGTTTTCCCAGACCAGCGGCAGAGCGACCAGCCAGAAAGCGGCGTACATCGCCACCCCGCCGAGCCGGGGCACAGGAGAGGTGTGGATCCGGCGGCCGTCCGGTTTATCCACGGCGCCGATCCTATAGGCCAGCAGCTTGCTCACGGGAGTGAAAACCAAAGCCAATACCGCCGCCGCCAGAAAAAATAAAGCGCTCAAGCCCAGACCTCCCGTATCATACCAGCCCCGCGAAATCCCACTGCCGCATCACCTCGTACACCACGACAGCCACCGCGTTGGATAGATTGAGCGAGCGGCAGCCTTCTCGCATCGGGATCTTTATTTGCCGATCCGGGTAGGCGGCGAGGATACACTCCGGCAATCCCCGCGTTTCCGCCCCGAAAACGAGACAGCAGCCCGGTTCGTATTTTATATCCGTATAACTTCGCTCCCCTTTGGTCGTCGCCAGGTAAAACGGCGCCTCCGCCAGTTCGGTTTTTAGTCCGGAAAAATCATCATGGACCGTCATGCGCACATCCGGCCAGTAATCAAGGCCGGCCCGTTTGAGTCTCCGGTCGTCCAGTTCAAACCCCAGCGGCCGCACCAGATGCAGCCGCGCGCCGACCGCCGCGCTCAACCGGGCCACATTGCCCGTGTTCGGCGGGATTTCCGGTTCCACCAAAACGATGCGCAATATTCTTTCCATGCCTATATTATATACCTAAAAAGGGCGCGCGCGCAATAGTCTTCCTTTATATTAAGCTGATCGGAACGATCAAATTATCCCTGTCAAACGCGCTCAGGCTTTCAGCCATGCAAAGCACCGCTCCTGCGCCGCGCTTTAAGGAGGACTTCTCGATCACCTTGAACATATTGAGCAATCTTCTCTCCGGCGTGACGGTTTTCTTAATTTCGATCGGGCATAATTGACCGTCGCCTTCCATAAGGAGATCAATTTCCTTTGCGTCCTTATCCCGATAATAGTAGATGAAGGCCTCTTTCCCCGCGTTTTGATAGCTTTTCAGTATTTCACTTATCGTATAGTTTCCTAATAAAGCGCCGTTCATCGCGCCATTCATCGCTGTCTCGGCATTGCTCCATTTCGTCAGATAACAGACAAGTCCTGTGTCATAAAAATACAACTTCGGCGTCTTGACCGTGCGTTTTAGTACATTATTAGAATATGGATGCAGATAGAAAATGATCCCCAGCGTCTCGAGTATTCGCAGCCAGCTTTTTGCGGTAGTCTGATCAATATCGCAGTCGTCCGCGATACTCTTGCAGTTGACCATCTGGGCGGTTCTTGCCGCCGCGGCGGTAATAAAGCTCAAGAATTTCATTGAATCTATCGTTCCGGAAAGGTGTTTTACATCTCGCTCCAAATATGTGCCAATATAACTTGAATAGAAAATACCGCGTTCTCCATATTGCCCGCTTGCCAGAGCTGGCATCCCCCCGGCCCAAATGCGTTCAAACATGTCAGGCGTTGTAACAGGCCTCGTCTGTTTTTGTTTTTCGAGTAAAGCGGAAAAATCCAGCCTGAACTCCGTCGGACTTCCGCCATACAGCTCTGGCTGTGACAGGGGGGAAAGGCGCAGTAACGCGACGCGCCCAGCCAAGGATTCCTGCACGCCGTCCATCAGCTTAAACAACTGTGAACCTGTTAACCAAAAATCGCCAGGCCTATGGGTTTTGTCAATGTGGATTTTGATATAGGGAAAAAGCTCCGGCGCATATTGGACTTCATCGATAAACACGGGAGGCCGATGCAATTGCAGAAACATCGCCGGGTCGGTTTTTGCGAGAGTGCGCTCATTTAGATCGTCCAGAGCCACATAGGCGCGGTTACGGCCTTCCAACTTCATCAGCTCTTGCAGCATTGTAGTTTTTCCCACCTGACGAGGGCCGGTGATCAAAATCGCCGGATACTGCTCATTCAAGCTGAGAAATACCTTCTCCATGTGCCTCTGTATATATTCCATGCCAACCTCTTTTCGGCCAAATTATGCATCGCTCCTATTTTAGCCGAAAACATTGAGAAAGTCAAATGGTTGAGATGGATACCGTGATCGGGCGAATCGGCGGAAAAGTCATCATGACTTTCGACTTCACTTTTTGCAACTTCATGTTCGGCCTGCTCCTTGACGATAAGACCGCAGCCGAAGCCGCGAATAAGATACGCGCCCTGAAAAAGAGACTGTTTGCAGGGCCGACAAAATGTGGGTGGAGTGAGCCGTGGGAGTGGAGCGAAGCGGAACGACCTAGGCAAACGAAACCCCGAGCCGCCGTAAGGCGGCGAAGCGTAAACAGTCCTGTTATGCGACGTAGGGGCGTACTCCATTATTCCCCTATTTTCTATTCATTCATATAATTTATGTCATTTGTTTTTCCCAAATATTGTTTATTTTGAAATAATTAATTTTCCGATTTTACCTGTTTCTAAATCAAATGAAAATCTATAATTATCATTCTTGATAATT